>JANYHP010000287.1 GCA_025359005.1 Hyphomicrobiaceae bacterium
GCCGGCGTCGGCGAGACGAAGGTTGTGGTCGATTGGACGAGCGTGGGGTCGTCAGATGAGGCGCACGCTTTTGCCGAACGCTTGCGCTCGAGCCCGCGGCCCTTCTATGGCCGCACCTCTATTGCCGGCGCCATCGAGATCGGCCTCGTCCAATTGGCGTCCGGGCCCTTGCGATCCGAGCGCAAGATCATCGATATTTCCGGCGACGGCACCAACAATGCCGGCCGCGAGGTGACCGACGCGCGTGATCAGGCGATCGCCGCCGGCGTCACCATCAACGGCGTGGTCATCCTGTCGGCCGTGCCCCTGCCGTTCAATCCCGCCCACACCCATCCGCCCGGCGGCCTGCTCGCCTACTACCAGAACAACGTGGTCGGCGGCCCGGGCAGTTTCGCGCTGGCCGCCGAGAACTTTGAAACCTTCGGGCAGGCGATGCGGTCCAAACTGATCAAGGAAATCGCCGGACGCTTGCTGGCGCCACCGGGATGAGCGCCATTCTTACGACGTTTGCGTCCGCTTGAAGCCAAAGCCCAGCTCGTGTCATTCCGCTGCCGCGGTCGGCAGCGCTTGCGCGTTCTGCACGGTGCGTTCTTCTTTCAGGCGTTCTGCGATGAGAAAGGCCAGCTCAAGCGCCTGATCGGCGTTGAGGCGCGGATCGCAGTGGGTGTGATAGCGGTCCGACAGGTCCGTCTCCATGATCGGATTGGCGCCGCCAGTGCACTCGGTCACGGCCTGCCCGGTCATCTCGATGTGGACGCCGCCGGCATGCGTGCCCTCACCGCGATGGATGGCGAAGAACTCCTCCACCTCTTCGAGCACGCGATCGAAGGGCCGCGTCTTGTAGCCGTTGGCGGCCGTGATGGTGTTGCCGTGCATGGGATCGCAACTCCACACGACGTTGCGGCCAGCCTTTTTCACGGCACGGATCAGCTGGGGCAGGTGCTTCTCAATCTTGTCGGAACCGAACCGCGCGATCAGCGTCAAGCGGCCCGCCTCGTTCTTCGGATCGAGCACATCGATAAGCCGCAAGAGCCCATCCGCCTCCAAGGTCGGGCCACACTTCAGGCCGATGGGGTTCTTGATGCCGCGACAGAACTCCACGTGGCCGTGATCGAGCTGGCGCGTGCGGTCGCCGATCCAGACCATGTGACCGCTGGTGGCGTAGAAGTCGCCAGAAGTCGAATCCTGGCGTGTGAGGGCCGTTTCGTAGCCGAGCAGCAGCGCCTCGTGGCTGGTATAGAACGAGGTGCCCTGCAGTTGCGGCGTGTTCTCGGACGTGATACCGCAGGCGCGCATGAACGCCAGGGTTTCGCTGATCCGCTGCGCCAGTTGTTCGTAACGCGCGGCCTGCGGGCTCCCCTTGACGAAGCCGAGCATCCACTGATGCACGCGCTCGAGATCGGCATAGCCGCCGACTGCGAAGGCGCGCAGCAGGTTGAGGGTCGCAGCCGACTGGCGATAGGCTTCGAGCTGCCGCTTGGGATCGGGTTCCCGCGCCTCGGCGTTGAAGTCCGGGCCGTTGATGATATCACCGCGATAGCTCGCCAGCTCGATGCCGTCTTTCTTTTCCATCGGCGACGAGCGCGGCTTGGCGAACTGGCCGGCGATACGGCCGACTTTGACCACCGGCGAGCCACCCGCGTAAGTCAGCACCACTGCCATCTGCAGGAACACACGGAAGAAATCGCGGATGTTGTTGGCGGAATGCTCGGCGAAGCTCTCTGCGCAATCACCACCTTGGAGGAGGAACGCCTGCCCGTTTGCGACTTGGGCGAGCGATTTCTGCAGTTTGCGCGCCTCGCCGGCAAACACCAGCGGTGGAAACGTGCCGAGCCGCCGCTCGACTTCGGCCAGCTCTGCGGCGTTCTGATAGACGGGCGCTTGCGCGACAGGCTTCGATTTCCAGCTTTCGGGCGTCCATTTCGAGGCGGCGGCGGGCATGTCAGAACACTCCAGAACGCTCACAGGTCATGATCACAGCGGCATTATAGGCCAAGCCGCGCCGTACTGCACCCTCTCACGGGCTCGCACTTGCGTGGCGGCGGCACGGGGCCCGATGCAGGCGCAGTCCGCGCAGGCACTATCGGACGCGCTCCGGACTGGGCGGCTTACGCCTCGGTCGTCGGCTCGGCGGCGGCAGGCCCGCTCGCGTCAGCGGCAGGCGGCGTATCGACCGTGGGCGCCTCGGCAGCCTTTGCGCCGGGCTTGGGGCCGCCTTCCGACACGGTCACGACGGCGGCACGCAACAGGCGGTCGCCGATGGTGTAGCCGTCCTGATAGACCTGTAGGATGGTACCGGCGGGCACGTCCGGCTTCGGGATCTGCATCATGGGTTGGTGCAGGTGCGGGCTGTAAATCTCGCCGACCGACTGGATGCGCTTGATACCGTGCCGGTCGAGCACGTTGAGATACTCGCGCTCAATCATTTGCACACCATCGAGCAGGCTTTTGAGCGCCGGATCGGCGTCGGCGGCGCCGGCGGGCACGGCCCCCATGGCACGCTGAAAATTGTCACCCACGGTGATGATGTCGGTGGCAAAGCGGGTGATGCCGTATTTGGCCGAGCTTGCTTTTTCTTCCTCAGTGCGCCGGCGAAGATTTTCCAGATCGGCCAGGAGCCGCAGGTTCTTA
>JANYHP010000648.1 GCA_025359005.1 Hyphomicrobiaceae bacterium
TTGCTTGGCCAGATCCTTGGCGGCGGCGCAGGCGGCGGCGTCCTCACCATCCTCGTTTCGATGCTCCAGAAGACATTCGGCAAAACGATCTGAGACGCCCGGAATTGCGCGCTCGGTCTCAGGCCGGAAACAGGCGGCGCACACTGACGGCGGCGCCTAGTGTAGCGCATCTGACGTTTGGTACCCGTGCGCGGCTTGGCTCGAAACCAAACGTCAGATGCAAAAGCTACACTAGAAACATGAATTTGCTAGTGTTCCTTATGTTTCCGACATTTGCTTGATACGTCGCGGAAACGGGAAGCAAATGTCGGAACCGGAACACTAGTGTGGCGTCGCGCCAAGTCGACTGCCGCCGGTTCGTGCGAAAAATTGCTGCCCCTTGTGGCTTCCAGGATGCTGGTACTTGCTGGCATGCGACGTTAGACTATGTCAGAAATACGTCCTCGGGGCTGATCAAAACGCGCAGTCAAGCGCGCCCCGAGCAGAGTTCCTGGGGAGGGGTACGAGTATGGGTGGATTGCTGCGCGTCAGTCGCGCCATCGACGCCTTGAATGCCTTTATCGGCCGCAACGTCGCCTGGGCCATTTTGGTGGCGGTTATCATCAGCGCCGTCAACGCGATTGTTCGCAAGGTGTTCGGCGTTTCATCCAACGTGTGGCTCGAGCTGCAGTGGATCCTGTTCGGTGCGGTGTTCCTGCTGTGCTCGCCATGGACGCTGATGTCCAACGAGCATATTCGCATCGACGTCGTCTCCAGCATGCTGCCGAAACGCGCGCGCAATTGGATTGATGTGATCGGGCATCTTTTCTTCCTCATTCCGATTTGCATCGTGATGATGATTACCGCGTGGCCGTTCTTCTGGCGCTCGCTGATGCAAAACGAGCAATCGAACAACGCAGGCGGGTTGCCGCAGTACCCCTCGAAGCTATTCGTGCCGCTGTGCTTCTCGATCCTCCTGATCCAGGGTGTTTCGGAGCTGATCAAGCGCGTCGCCATCATGCGCGGCGAACTCGCGGACGTTTCCGGCGGTGGCCATCACGAGTCGGCCGAGGCGGAAGCCGCGCGTCTGCGTGAAGCGCTCGCGGCCGAAGCCGATGCCAAGGCGCGCGCCCAAGCGGCGCTCATCAGCGGCAAGTCCGGCTGAGGCACGTCTGTTGCCACTGCCTCCCTCATCTCGCGCGTTCTGACGCTGCATTTCAATCCCGCGGAGTACCTTGCATGGCTGCCTGGATCGCCCAGAACATGGCGCCGATCATGTTCGCGTCGCTCGTTTTTTTCCTCCTGCTCGGCTACCCGGTCGCGTTCTCGCTCGGGGCTTGCGGTTTGATTTTCTTCGTCGTCGGCGTGGAGCTGGCGCCGCTGTCCAAGGGCGTCATTTCGCTGTCCTGGCCGCTGCTGCAATCGCTGCCCGAGCGCATCTTCGGCGTCATGGCCAACGACACGCTGCTCGCCATTCCATTCTTCACGCTGATGGGGTTGGTGCTCGAACGATCGGGCATGGCGGAGGATCTGCTCGATACGATCGGGCAGCTATTCGGCACCATTCGCGGCGGCTTGGCCTATGCCGTCGTGTTCGTCGGCGCGTTGCTCGCGGCGACCACCGGCGTGGTGGCCGCGTCCGTGATCTCGATGGGTCTCATTTCGCTGCCGATCATGTTGCGCTACGGTTATGACCGGCGCGTGGCGGCCGGCGTCATCGCGGCGTCTGGCACGCTGGCGCAGATCATCCCGCCGTCGCTGGTGCTGATCGTGATGGCCGACCAGCTCGGCAAGTCGGTCGGCGACATGTACGAAGCTGCGTTCATTCCCGGCATCGTGTTGGCGATCCTTTATGCCGTGTATATCTTCATCGTCACGCTGATCAAGCCTGAGTTCGCGCCCGGCTTGCCGGCCGCCGATGTCGCCTTCAAGGAGAAGGCCGGCAGCCCCATGGAGATTTTCCTCGGCCGCTTCGGCGGTCTGTTGGTCACCGCAGTGGCTGCCTACTTCGCTTACACGTCGTATAACGACATCATCGTTGGGCTTGTCACTGGGGATATCGGCAGCAAGATCTGGTCGGCGCTCCAGATTGCGGTCATCGCGTATCTCTTCAAAACCGGCCTGACGTTCCTTATCCGCGGGCAGGACGAGCGCGGTTTGTCGACCCTGCTCGCGCTGGCGCTCGTGTCGGCCATCGTCGGCGTGACGTTCATGACAGGCCTTAACGCAAAGGCCATCGCTGCCGGCAAGCAAGCCTACAGCGGCGCCGATTTCGTGGTGCTGTGCATGGGTGTCGGCATTGTGTTGGCATTCGCGTTGGCGTGCGTGAATTGGCTGTTGGCGCGGCTTACCGGCTTCAGGTTTTTGTCGCAGTTGGCACAGCAGGTCACCTTCGTGATGGTGCCGCCGCTGTTCCTGATCTTCCTCGTGCTCGGCACCATCTTCATCGGCGTCGCCACGCCGACCGAGGGGGGCGCCATGGGGGCTTCGGGCTCGATCCTGCTCGCCATATTCAAGCGCTGGCTCGACGGCAATCCGAACCGCTTCAATTTCGCGTTGCTCAAATCGGCGGTGGAAGCAACGGCCAAGCTCAGCGCCTTCGTCGTCTTCATTCTCGTCGGCGCGCGCATCTTCTCGCTCACCTTCTATGGCGTGAACGGGCATCTCTGGGTCGAACATCTGTTGACATCGTTGCCCGGCGGCCAGGTGGGCTTCCTGGTGTTCGTCAACATCATGGTGTTCCTGCTGGCCTTCTTCCTCGACTTCTTCGAGTTGGCCTTCATCGTCATTCCGCTGCTGGTGGCACCCGCCACTACGCTCGGCATCGACCTGATCTGGCTGGGCGTCATGCTCGGGGTGAACATGCAGACCTCGTTCATGCATCCGCCGTTCGGTTTTGCCCTGTTCTATCTGCGCTCGGTCGCCCCGACGCAGCCGTTCAAGGACAAGGTCACGGGCAAGCTCACCGATGGTGTGACCACGGGCCAGATCTACTATGGCGCGATCCCGTTCGTCGTCATCCAGTGCATCATGGTTGGTCTCGTCATCGCGTTCCCGTCGATGGTCATGCACTATAAGAAGTCGTCGCCGGAGGTCGATACCTCGAAGATCCAGATCACCATCCCGGGCTCAGGTATACCCGGCCTGCCGGGCATTCCGGGTGGGCTGACCTTGCCGCCGCCGCCTTCATTGGGTGGTTCGGCACCAGCCATACCCGGCCTCGGCGGCGTCCCACCGCCACCGCCGTTGACCACGGCGCCGTCGCAACCGAAGCAGTAATCCAAGTCAGCAGGATTTCGTGCTTTCACTCTCGTCCCCGGCCATTGCAAATGGCCGGGGATTTTTCATAATCCGCACCTTCAACCGGCCGGCAGAACCGTCATGGAAAAGGTACCCCACATCGGCATCATCGGCGGCCTCGGCGTCGGCGCGACCGTGCTCTACTATCAGGCCATCACAGCGGCCTGTGTGCTGCGCGATTGCGTTCCGCGCCTGACAATCACACATGCACATGCGCCGACAGCGTTGGCCCATGTCACTGCTGGCCGCATCGAGGGCTTGGCGGATTATCTCGCCGAATTCACTGACACACTCGTCAAAGCCGGCGCGAGTTCCGTTGTCATACCCGCCATTACGCCGCACATCTGCATGCCCCACCTGAAGCGCCGCGTCAGCGTGCCCTTCATCGATCTCCTCGCGTTGACGGCGGACGACATAAGGCGGCGAGGATTGCGGCGTATCGCACTTTTCGGCACCCGCTTCACCATCGAGCAGCGCTTATTCGGCGCGCTTTCGGAGTTCGATGTCGTCGATCCGCAGCCCGCCGAGGTCGACGAGATCCATCGCATCTATCTGGAGCTCGCCCAACAGGGCCGGACCGCGCCGGAAAACGTCACCCGCCTCCGCGATATCGCCCACACGCTCGTCCGGCGCGGCGGGGTCGAAGCTGTCGTGCTCGCCGGCACCGACCTCAATCTCATCTTTGACGAAGCAACCGCGGGCTTCCCGGCCGTGGATTGCCTCAAGGTGCACGTCGATGCCATCGTCACGCGGATCACCGCTTGAGACCCCGCACGACCTGCAAACAATCCAGCATTGACGAATAGTCCCTTTTATCCGGCGCACGTCGCGCTATGCTGGTGCCCAGTTCCTCTGCGATCCTCAGTCCACAGCGAGTTCCCCATGTCGAAAAAGCCAACTCAGACCGCCAAGCGCTCCCTGCGTTCCGCCGCCTGGTTCAACAATCCCGACAACGTCGACATGACCGCGCTGTACCTTGAGCGCACCATGAACTTCGGTTTGAGCCTGGAAGAACTGCAATCGGGCAAGCCCATCATCGGCATCGCCCAGTCCGGCTCCGATCTCTCCCCCTGCAATCGCCACCACATCTTCCTCGCCGATCGCGTGCGCGAGGGTATCCGCGAGGCCGGCGGTATCGCCTTCGAATTCCCGCTGCATCCGATCCAGGAAACCTGCAAGCGCCCCACGGCAAGTCTCGACCGCAATCTGGCCTATCTCGGCCTCGTCGAGATCCTTTACGGCTACCCGCTCGACGGTGTCGTGCTGACCACAGGCTGCGACAAGACCACGCCGTCGCAAATCATGGCGGCGGCGACCGTCGATATTCCAGCCATCGTGCTGTCCGGCGGCCCCATGCTCAATGGCTGGTTCAAAGGTGAGCGCACTGGCTCCGGCACGATCCTCTGGAAGGCACGCGAATTGCTGGCCAAGGGAGAGATCGACCACAAGGGCTTCCATCAGCTTATCGCCTCGTCGGCGCCGTCTGCCGGCCATTGCAATACGATGGGCACTGCCTCGACCATGAATTCGCTGGCCGAAGCACTCGGCATGAGCCTGCCCGGCTGCGCCGCCATTCCCGCGCCGCATCGCGACCGTCAGGAGATGGCTTATCTCACCGGCAAGCGCATCGTCGACATGGTGCATGAGGATTTGAAGCCGTCGCAGATCCTGACGCGGGCGGCGTTCGAGAACGCGATCGTTGTGAACTCGGCCATCGGCGGTTCCACCAACGCGCCGATCCACCTCAACGCGATTGCGGCGCACATCGGCGTCGAACTCAACAATGATGATTGGGAAAAGATCGGCTACGATATCCCGCTGCTCGTCAACCTGCAGCCAGCCGGCGAATACCTGGGCGAGGACTATTACCGCGCCGGCGGTGTGCCGGCTGTGGTTGCCGAACTCATCGCCGAAGGCAAGATCGACAAGACCCATCTCACCGTCAACGGCAAGACACTGCACGACAATTGCAAGGGCCAGAAGTCCTGGGACCGCACCGTCATCAAGGCCTATGACAAGCCCATGAAGACGAAGGCCGGCTTCCTCAATCTCAGGGGCAACCTCTTCGACAGCGCCATCATGAAAGCCTCCGTCATCTCCGAGGAATTCCGCAGTCGTTATCTGTCCAACCCGAAAGACCCCATGGCTTTCGAAGGCCGCGCCATCGTCTTCGACGGCCCCGAGGACTACCACAAGCGCATCGACGACCCGAAACTCTGCATCGACGAACATTGCATGCTCTTCATGCGCGGCGCCGGCCCGGTGGGTTATCCGGGCGCCGCCGAAGTCGTCAACATGCGCGCCCCTGATTACCTCTTGAAGAAGGGAGTGACCGCGCTACCCTGCATCGGCGACGGCCGCCAATCCGGCACCTCCGGTTCGCCGTCCATCCTCAACGCCTCGCCGGAGGCTGCGACCGGTGGCGGCCTGGCGCTTCTCAAAACGGGCGACATGGTCCGCATCGACCTCAAAAAGAGGACTGCCGATATCTTGATTTCCGACGCAGAGATCGTAGAGCGTCGTGCCGAGCTTGCGAAAGCCGGTGGCTACAAATATCCGGCGAGCCAGACCCCGTGGCAGGAAATCCAGCGCGGCATCGTCGACGAGCTGTCCAACGGCATGGTGCTCAAACCCGCCGTCAAATATCAGAAGGTCGCGGCCAAGATGGGCATCCCCCGGGATAATCACTGATCGCAGCACCGGGCAAATCATGCGCACGACATGCGCGCCTGTTGTCGGCTGACTGAGCATGGCACGTGTTGCGATGCCAGTCAGAGAACAGGTGTGGGCGCAGTCATCATCGACACACTCTCGCCGGGCGGCATCGTTCAGATGCCGACGGCCATCCCGAAATGAAGACAGCCATCGACAAGGCCCAGGCAAACAGGCCGCAGTTCTTTAAGCAGTTATACCAATGAGCCTTTGCCTTGACCGCTCGTCACGTCTCGGCATTCGGTGAGGACAATAACGGGCGGCTACCACCTTTTTGGGTTCCCGGATTTTTTTTGGCCACCGCACAGTGCCCCGACCAAATATCCGGGAGCGTTCCAAGTCGAAACTAGTGTTCCGGTTCCGACATTTGCTTCCCGTTTCCGCGACGTATCAAGCAAATGTCGGAACCATAAGGAACACTAGCAAACTCGTGTTTCTAGTGTAGCTTTTGCATCTGACGTTTGGTTTCGAGCCAAGTCGCGGGCGGGTACCAAACGTCAGATGCGCTACACTAGTGCGCAATCGCGACGGCGGCCATAACCAAGGCGACGGCAACGGCCCAAACTCAGGCTCGCCGCTGACGCTGTCCGTGGCGGATCACTTTGCCGACGACATCGCGGTGCCAACTTTGTTGGCGGTCCCGCCCCAGGCGCCGCCACTGGTACCGCCGAGGAGCTGAAATGAGGCCAGGCAGGCGATCGAGATCATCGTCAACATCAAGGCATATTCAAGCGACGTCGCGCCGGCTTCTGACCGAGCAAAACGGGTAGAAAATTCACGCCAAGTCGTCGGTTTTGCCGCAGCGCGCATGGGATTCTTCACTCCGGGCCAAGACTTTTCAGAGCAGATCCCGCAACATTGCCTGGAGCGGCACGTCAGCGGGTGGCATGTCGTAGTCGCTCAATCTTTTCGCACGCACCCATGCGATTTCCTGTCCTTCGCGCGGGCACACCTCGCCGCCCCACTTCCGGCAAATGAAGAGGGGCATCAGCAGATGAAACGTCTCGTAGGCATGGCTGGCGAAGGTAAAAGGCGCGAGACATGCCGGCTTGACCTCGATCGAAAGCTCTTCGGCGAGCTCACGGATCATGGCAACTTCGGGGGTCTCTCCCGCTTCAACTTTGCCGCCGGGGAACTCCCATAGTCCCGCCATCGGCCGCCCTTCCGGGCGCTTCGCAATCAGCACACGCCCGTCGACGTCGACCAGCGCGCAGGCCACGACGAGAACCGTCTTGATGCCCTTGCTCTCCATCAATTCTCGCCTGCAAGTGTTAATTTATCTCTTCCGGGGCACGGTCGGCTGCAAGATTACACCGGGGTCGGCGAAGAAATTATCTTCAACTCCGGTAGTCGGCGTTAATCGAAACATAATCGTGCGTGAGATCGCACGTCCAGACTGTGGCAGCGCCGCCGCCGACGCCCACATCGACCCTGATGACGATCTCCGGATTTTTCATGTAAGCGGCCACGGCTGCTTCGACATACTCGGCGGCGCGCTCACCGTTCCGCGCCACGCAATGGCCACCAAACCATATCGACAGCTTGTCGCGGTCGGCCGCTTCGCCAGCCTTGCCGACGGCCATCACGACGCGGCCCCAGTTCGGATCCTCTCCGGCGATCGCGGTCTTGAGAATGGGTGAATTCGCGCATGAAAATGCGATCCGCCGGGCGGCACAATCGTTCTCGGCACCCCAGACCTGGAAGGTGACGAATTTTGACAGGCCCTCGCCATCCTTGACCACCTGCAAGGCAAGATCGTGCATGAGGTCGCGCAGTGCGCCGACGAACGCCCCGCAGTTCGCGTCGGCCATATCGGAGATCATCGGCGCGCCGCGTTTGCCAGCCGCCCCCGTCGCGAACGTGATCAGCGTGTCACTCGTCGACGTGTCGCCGTCGATGGTGATGCAGTTGAAGGTCTGGTCGGCAAGCGCCGTCACCAGGCGCTGCAGCAGTGGCTGATCGATGGCTGCGTCCGTGAAGATGAAGCACAGCATCGTCGCCATGTCCGGCGCGATCATCCCGGCGCCTTTGCAGAAGCCATTGATGTGCACGTCGACGCCGCCGATCTTGACGGTGCGCGTGGCGAGCTTTGGGTAGGTGTCCGTCGTCATGATCGCGCGGGCTGCCGCTTCGGTCGCAGCGCCACTGCCGGA
>JANYHP010000409.1 GCA_025359005.1 Hyphomicrobiaceae bacterium
GCTCCACGGCTGCGTCGGATCATCCTCGGCCGGGTTGACGGCGCGCGCGGGCGGCGGCTGCACCGGCATGCCGTCGTCTTCCATTTCGATCTTTCGCTGTTGCGCTGCCATCTGCTGATGCGGGCCGTTCACGTAGCTCGCCTGCTTGTCGGACGCGCAGCCCGCGACAAGCAAAAGCGGGCCACACACGCAAATGCGTGCGGCCTTCGACGACACTCCCGACGGCAAAATGCCGCGAACCCACGAACCCATAACGCAACTCCACCGGACGCAACTGAACTGGCGCTCAGTCAATCACGGTAGAGTTAGCGTGCCGTTAACACGCGCCTCGTTCCGGGGCAGAAATCCGCACGTCAGAACTGCTTGGCCGGCACGCGCACAACCAGCCCATCAAGCGCGTCGGACAGCTTGATCTGGCAGGCCAGCCGGCTCTCCGGGCGCACGTCGAAGGCGAAGTCGAGCATATCCTCTTCCATCGCCGCCGGTTTGCCGGTCCTGTCCGTCCACGCCGCGTCCACGTACACGTGGCATGTCGCGCAGGCGCATGCGCCGCCGCATTCCGCCTCGATGCCGGCAATCACGTCGCGCTTGGCGGCCTCCATCACCGTCATGCCGGTCTCGGCCGTCACGGTCTGTTGAGCGCCGTCCGGCTGGATGAACGTGATTTTCGCCATGCGCGTCGGCCCCGTCCGGGCCGCTCCCTGAGCGTGTTCGCCCCCACGGGGGCTGTCGGCGCGAGACTTAGCGACGCCGTGCCGCCTAATCAAGGTGTCGGTTTCTTGTGGCCGTCCTGCGCCGGGATATGTCGCAGTTGGCATGGGCAGAACCGCATTTTTGCGTCTTGTCATCGGCGGTCGATCCGCCGACACTGCCACAAAATTCTGCCCCTCCCCTGACATCGCAACCCCACGGAGTTCCCATGGCCCCGCTCGACATGAAGCCGAACGAGCTCGAATCCTACTGGATTCCCTTCACCCCCAACCGCAGCTTCAAGAAGAAGCCGCGCCTGTTTTCCGGCGCCAAGGACATGCACTTCCTCACCCCCGACGGCCGCAAGATCATCGACGCGTCGTCCGGCCTGTTCTGCGTCAACGCCGGCCACGGCCGCGAGCGCATCACCAAGGCCATCCAGCAGATGGCCGGCACGCTCGATTTCTCCCCGCCGTTCCAGTACGCGCACCCCTCGGTGTTTGAGCTGGCGGCCAAGCTCGCCCTCCTGGCGCCCGGTGATCTTGACTATGCGCTGTTCGCCAACTCCGGTTCCGAAGCCGTCGACACCGCCATGAAGGTCGCACTCGCCTATCACAAGGCCCGCGGCGAAGGCGGCCGCACCCGCTTCATCGGCCGCGAGCGCGGCTATCATGGCGTCGGCTTCGGTGGCATCTCCGTTGGCGGCATGGTCAACAACCGCAAGGCCTTCGGCACCATGCTGACCGGCGTCGATCATTTGCCCACCACCTACAACAAGGCCAAGCAGGCCTTCACCAAAGGCGAGCCCGAGTGGGGCATCGAGACGCTCGACGAACTCACCCGTATCATTGGTTTGCACGATGCCTCCACCATTGCCGCCGTCATCATCGAGCCGGTCGCCGGCTCAACCGGCTGCATTCCGCCGCCGAAGGGCTACATCAAGAAGCTCCGCGAAATCACCGAAAAGCATGGCATTCTGCTGATCCTCGACGAAGTCATCACCGGCTTCGGCCGCATGGGTTACACGTTTGCCGCCGAGCGCTACGGCATCGTGCCGGACATGATCACCTTTGCCAAAGGCATCACCAACGGCGCCGTGCCGATGTCGGGTGTCATGGTCCGCAAGGGCGTCTACGAAACCCACATGTCGGGTCCGGACTATCTGGTGGAGCTGTTCCACGGCTACACCTACTCGGGCCATCCGCTGGCCGCCGCCGCGGGTCTCGCCACCCTGGAAGTCTACAAGGAGGAAGGGCTGTTCGAGCGCGCGCTGTCGCTTGAAGACAAGTTCGCCGATGCGATGATGAGCCTGCGGGACGCGCCGCACGTCGCCGACATCCGCCCCATCGGTCTGCTCTGCGGCATCGACCTCGATCCGATCGCCGGCAAACCGGGCCTGCGCGGCTACAACGCCATTGAGAGCATGTATCACGAGCACGATCTCTACTGCCGCGTCACCGGCGACACGCTCATCGTCTCCCCGCCGCTGATCGTCACCGACGCCCAGATCGGCGAGATCACCGACAAGATCCGCACCGTCATCAAGGCCGTGGCCTAAGTCCCTCGTTCCAATTGCAGTGCATACCATCGCGATCAGGAGGCAGGCCGAAAGGCCTGCCTCCCTTTGCTTTGTGTGCGGCAGTATTGCCGGACCTCGGCTCCCGGACCTTGGCTCAGAGCGTGGGCTCAGAGCGCCCCGCCGTGCATGCCGTGGCCACCCTGCGCATGGCGGGCGCCGCCGTGGCGCCCACCGCGATGATCGCCCAGCACGCGATCAGCGACGGTCTTCTGCTCATCCGAAAGTGTCGCATAGAGCGGCTTCAGCACCTCGGCGAACGCCTTCTGCTGCTCGTTGCGCTGTGCGTCCCGAGTGGCACGGCGCTGCATCCGATCAGGCAGCGTCCCCTGCGCATCCGGCGCTGTCTGGCCAGCGGCCGCGCGGTCCTGGCGACCCTTGGCGAACGCGGCATGGCGCGCGCGCAGTTGGGTTTCGACAGGCGCCCAGAGCTTGAGCTGCGCGTCCGACATTTTCAGCGCGCCCTTGATCATGGCGATGCGCCCCTCCTGCATGCGCTCGATGGTGTCGGCCGAGGGTTGCTGGCGACGGGCCTGCTCTGGCTGTTGTGGCGGCTGCGGCGCGCCGGTGCTCTGCGCGGCCGCCATCGTCGAGGCTGCAACGAGGGCTGCGAACGCGGGGGCGATGAAGCGGAAAGTTTTCTGCATGGTCTCTTGTCTCCTGGTGGGCGCCCGCTGTCGGGCACCGTCTACAAGAGTAAGAACGCGGGGCTTTATCGGTTCCGTCCGCGAATCCGGCGCATTGCAAAAATGTAATCCGCCGTCCAGTGCGCCATGCGTCACGCGCCTCGGTGGCTGGCTGCGCGGTTGAGCGCGTGTCCGGCGCTTGGTAGGCTTCCGCCGACCCCGAACACGTAATCCCGGAGCCCGCACGCCATGCCCCGCGCAAAAATGTCCAAAACCATCGACCTCAATTCCGACATGGGCGAGGGCTTCGGCGCTTGGGGCATGGGCGACGACGCGGCGATGCTGTCCATCGTCTCGTCCGCGAATGTGGCGTGCGGCTGGCACGCCGGCGATCACAACGTCATGTTCAGAACGTGCGAACGCGCCAAAAAGAACGGCGTCGCCGTCGGCGCACATCCGAGCTTCAACGATCGCGAGGGTTTCGGGCGCCGTGTCATCCGCGGCGACAGCATGGCCGAGATCGAGCGCATGATCGGCTATCAGGTCGGCGCCCTGCAAGCTCTCGCCGTCATGGCCGGCCATAAGGTGACCCACGTCAAGGCGCACGGCAGCCTCGGCAATCTTTCCAATGAGGAAGACGGCTTCGCCTACGCCCTTGGCCACGCCATCAAGAAGATCGACCCGGGCCTCGTCATCGTCACCATGCCCGGGCGCAACACAGAGAAGGTCGCGGCCGAGTTGGGCCTCACACCCGCCCGCGAGTTCTTCGCCGATCGCACCTACGACGACAACGGCCAGCTCACCTCGCGCAAGATCGCGGGCTCCGTTATTCACGATCCGACGACCGCCGCCGAACGCGTCGTCCGCACGCTCGCCGAGGGTTGCGTGCTGACCACCGGCGGCAAGAAATTCCCGCTTTTGATCGATACCATCTGCGTCCACAGCGATACCCCCGCCGCCGTCAAGATGGCCGAAGCCGTGCGCGTCCGCCTGGAAAAGGAAGGCTGGTCCATCAAGCCTTTTGCCGGCAACCAGTAGGGCGGATCAGCCCTTCAGCGCCGTCATCCGCCGCCACAAGCTCCGGCAAAGCCGCGGCCCCAGCCGGTGCCGCACGCCAACGCGAGATCACATCTGCCCAAGCGACTTCGTCAACCGATCGAGAAGTCGGAACAGCGTGTCCGCCTCGGCCGGCGAGAAATCCGTGAGCGCCGCAGTATAATAGGCGCCTATATCGGCGAGCATCGCGCGCCACGTTCGCCGCCCGAGAGCAGTCAACCGGATGCGCCGCACACGGCCGTCGCTCTCGAGCCGGGCGCGCTCTACCAGCCCCAAGCCTTCCACGCGCCCCAGCACCAACGTCAGGCTCTGCCGGCTGACGCAGAGGAATGCCATCAGTTCCTTCACCGACAGCCCCGCCGCGCTGGCGCCCGGTCGCGCCAAAGCGCCCATCACCGCCCATTGCTGCGTCGTTGCCCCGTGATCGGAAACGGCCCGGGTGCCCGTGCGGTGCATCAGGTTGGAGGCCTGATAAAGCCGGAAGAACACGCGGTTCGCCACGTCGAAGCGTGCGTCCGGCGCGCCGTCGCCAGCGCGCGCCGGCCTCCGGTCCACCATTTTTGTCTGTCGCGTAAGCGTCTTCGTCGCCATGTAAAAATATAGCAGCATATTGATTGACTTTGCAATGCGCATCTCGCATTATGGCAAGGTATTGCTGTATCCGGCGGTCGGGTAACCAAGAAGACTGCGCCGGCAAGGCGCGCACTGGACGGCTCAATTCTGGGAGTGAGCGTATGCGTGGGCTTCGCGACAAGGTCGTCATTGTAACCGGCGGCGGTGGCGGCATTGGCGGCGCCACCTGCAAGCGCTTCGCCGAGGCTGGCTCCCGCGTTGCCGTCCTCGACATCGCTCTCCAAGCGGCTGAGCGAACGGCTGCGGCCATCATCGCCTCCGGTGGCACGGCGAAGGCCTTCGCCTGCGATATCACCGACTACGAAGCCGTTTCCAAAGCCGTCGCCGCCGTCATTGCCGCGCTCGGTCCTATCGATATCCTCGTCAACAACGCCGGCTGGGATGTTTTTCGCCTCTTCAAAGATTCCACGCCCGCCGAGTGGCAGAAGCTGATCGCCATCAATCTCGTCGGCGCGCTCAATATGCACCACGTCGTACTGCCGGGCATGATCGCCCGCCAGTCTGGCCGCATCGTCAACATCGCGTCCGACGCGGCCAAGGTCGGTTCGTCGGGCGAGGCGGTGTATGCCGCCTGCAAGGGCGGTCTCGTCAGCTTCTCCAAAACGCTTGCCCGCGAGCACGCGCGCCAGGGCATCACCGTCAATGTGGTCGCGCCCGGCGCCACCAACACCAATCTTTTTGCCGATTACAAGAAGGGCGCCAGCAATCCCGAAAAGCTCGAGGCAGCCTTCCGCAAGGCAATCCCGCTTGGTCGTATCGCTGAGCCGGAGGATCTGCCGGGCGCCATCCTGTTCTTCGCCAGCGACGATGCCGGCTTCATCACTGGGCAAGTGCTGAGCGTCTCCGGCGGCCTGACGATGTCGAGCTGATGCAACGCATGCCGGGAGCACCCCTCATGACCTACGAAGACATCCTCTATCGCGTCGAAAGCGGCGTGGCGCATATCACCATCAATCGGCCCCAGGTGATGAACGCCTTTCGCGGCCGCACCTGCGAGGAATTGATCCACGCGCTTAATAAGGCCGGTTGGGACAACGCCATCGGCGTCATCGTGCTCGGCGGTGCGGGTGACAAAGCGTTCTGCACCGGCGGCGACCAGTCCGCACACGATGGCCAATACGACGGCCGTGGCATCATCGGCCTGCCGGTCGAGGAATTGCAGTCGCTGATCCGCGACGTGCCCAAGCCCGTCATCGCCCGCGTGCAGGGTTACGCCATCGGCGGCGGCAACGTACTCGCCACGCTGTGCGATTTCACCATCTGCTCGGAAAAAGCCCAGTTCGGCCAGGTCGGCCCCAAGGTCGGCTCCGTCGATCCGGGCTTCGGCACGGCCTATCTCGCCCGCGTCGTCGGCGAGAAACGCGCGCGTGAAATCTGGTATCTTTGCCGCCGCTACACCGCCGCCGAAGCCTTCCAGATGGGGCTCGTCAATACGGTCGTGCCGCACGACAAGCTCGACGAGGAGGTCGCGCGTTGGTGCGCCGAAATCATGGAGCGCTCGCCCACCGCCATCACGATCGCCAAGCGGTCGTTCAACGCCGACAGCGAGAACATTCGCGGCATCGGCAACATGGGCATGCAGGCGCTCAGCATGTACTACGCCACCGACGAGTCCAAGGAAGGTGTCAAAGCCTTCAACGAGAAGCGCAAGCCCGACTTCCGCAAGTATCAGAGGTAGCAGCATGCTCGTTCAGGATGCCTTGGCGTCGCGCCGCTCCATCCGTCGCTATCTGCCGACGCCGGTCGACAAGGCAACGGTGACGCGGATTCTCGAGGGCGCCACGCGCGCGCCGAGCGGCCACAACACGCAACCCTGGAAGGTTTATGCCGTCGCCGGGCGCGCGCGAGAGACGCTGGTCGCGGCGATGCTCGACGTCGCGCGCAACGAACCGTGGGAACAGCGTAAGCCCGAATACGACTACTATCCAACCACCTGGGTCGAGCCATTTCTCGGCCGCAAGCGCAAGCTCGGCTACGATCTCTATAAGGCCCTCGGCATTGCCCGTGATGACATGCCGGCGCGTGAACGGCAGATGCATGAGAACTTCAAGTTCTTCGGCGCGCCCGTCGGCCTGTTCGTGACGTTCGACCGGCGCATGGCCACGGGCACCTTCATGGACGTCGGGATGTTCATCGAGGCCGTCATGCTTGGTGCCCGGGCCGAAGGCCTCGATACGTGCGGACAGGCCATCTTCACCTGGGTGCACGACGTGGTGCGGCGCCATCTGCCCATCCCCGGCGAGGAGCTTCTGGCGTGCGGGATTGCGCTCGGCCACGCCGACCGGACGGCGCTGGAAAACACCTTCACCGTCGAAAAAGTGCCCGCCGCTCAGTTCGCGTCGTTCCACGGCTTCGACGACGCGCCCGCTTGACCGCGTCGCACGACGTTCCGGCTCAGCTTTCACGGACAACGTACCGATGATCGACGACGACACCAAGGCAGTCATACAAACGGCTGAGCGCTTCGCCCGAGAGCGTCTCGCGCCCCATTACATGGCGCGCGAGCAGGTCGGCCGCGTCGATCGCGCGCTGATCCGCGAGATGGGCGCGTTGGGTTTCATCGGCGTCGATCTGCCCGAGGCGTTGGGCGGTCACGGCCAGTCGTCGCTGATGGCCGGCCGCATTGTCGAGGCGATCGCGCACGGCGATTTCAACGTCTCCTACGTGCAGTTGCTCGGCTCGCTTCAGGGCACCATCCTGGCCCATCACGCCAATCCCGATCTGGCGCGGGCCTGGATCACCCGCATCGTCGCCGGCGAGGCCATCGTCGCCGTCGCGCTGACCGAGCCGCGCGGCGGGTCGGATGCCGGCAACCTCATGCTCTCAGCCAAACGCGTCGGCGACACGTACGTTCTCAACGGCGAAAAATCATCGATCAGCATGGCCGATCAGGCCGACGCGACGATCGTCTTCGCCCGCACCGGAAAACCCGAAGAGGGCGCCCGCGGCGTCTCGGCCTTTCTGGTGCCGATGGATACCAAGGGCGTCACCACCACGCGCTTCAACGATCTCGGCAGCAAGGCCATCGGCCGCGGCTCGATCTTCTTTGATGGCGCCGAGATTCCCGTGGCCAATCGCCTCGCCGACGAGGGCAAGGGTTTTGCTCAGGTCATGCAGGGCTTCGATTACAGCCGTGCCCTGATCGGCCTGCAGTGCGCCGGCGCCGCCCAGGCATCCCTCGACGAGACGTGGGCTTACATCAAGGAGCGCCGCGCCTTCGATGCACCTCTGGCGCAATACCAGGGCGTCACGTTCCCCCTCGCCGAGGCCGAGACGATGATCGCCGCGCTGCGCCAGTTGGCGCTGCACACGCTGCGGCTGAAGGATGCCGGCCAGCCGCATACGTCAGAGGCGGCCATGTGCAAGTGGCTCGGCCCCAAAACCGCCGTCGATGTCACCCATCAGTGCCTGCTGACGCACGGCCACTATGGCTGGTCCATGGATCTGCCGCATCAGCAACGCCTGCGCGATGTCATGGGCCTCGAAATCGGCGACGGCACAGCGCAAATCATGAAACTGGTCATCGCCCGCGAGAAGGTCGGTCGAATTGCATTGCAATATCACAAGGTCTGATAAACGATAGGCGCAGAACACAAGGGAGTGCCGTCCGACAGAACCGGATCATCCGGCGGGAGGGCAAGAAATGATGGCAAGCGACACAGACGCCTTCTCGCGCCGGCAGACCGCGCGCGTGCACTTCGGTCGCGACGCGAGCGCCGTTATCATGCGGGGCTCGATACGATGACAGCTGCGCCGTCACAACCCATTCTCGAACTCGACCGCGTCAGCCTCCAGTTTGGCGGTGTACGCGCCATGACGGAGGTGAGTTGCAGCATCTATCCCGGTGAACTGTTCTCCATCATCGGCCCCAACGGCGCCGGCAAGACGTCCACGCTCAACTGCATTTCCGGCCGCTACCGGCCGACTTCCGGCGTCATCCGCCACAAGGGCCGCGACATCACGGGTCTCGGCCCCCGCAAGCGCGCCGATCTCGGCATCGGCCGCACCTTCCAGAACCTCGCGCTGTTCTCCGGCATGACCGTGCTCGACAACATCCTGGTTGGCCGTCACCACCTGCTCAAGTCTGGTGTGGCGCGCGGCATGCTCTATTGGGTCGGCGGCGCCCAGCAGGAAGAATCGACCCATCGCGCCGCCGTCGAAGAGATTATCGATTTCCTCGAGATCCAGCACATTCGCAACGAGCACGCGGGCACGCTCTCGTACGGCTTGCGCAAGCGCGTCGAGCTGGCGCGCGCCATCGCCCTGAAGCCCGAAGTCATCCTTCTCGACGAACCGATGGCCGGCATGAACCTCGAAGAAAAAGAAGATATGGCCCGCTTCATCGTCGACCTCAACGAGGAAATGGGCATGACCGTCGTCATGATCGAACACGACATGGGCGTGGTGATGGATCTGTCGCACCGCCTCATGGTGCTCGATTTTGGTCGCAAGATCGCCGACGGCGTCCCCGACGCGATTAAGGCCAACGACGACGTCAAGCGCGCCTATCTGGGCCAGGATCACGCCACAGCCCCTGTCGCGGAGGCCGCCCAATGAACCAGACAGCGTCCCCTACCGCGAGCACCGATCGCCTCGCGCACATCGCCGAGCACGACACGCTGCCCAAGCTTGTGCGCTACAACGCGCGGCACTATCCAACCGATGTCGCCGAGCGCGAAAAGGAATTCGGCCTCTGGCGGTCCTACACCTGGGGCGCCGTGCACGACCGCGTAAAACTATGGGCGCTCGGTCTCGTCCATCTCGGTGTCCGCGAGGGCGACACGGTCGCCATCATCTCCGACAGCCGCCCCGACTGGGTCGCCTCCGCTGTCGCCATCCACGCCGTCCGCGCCATGAGCCTCGGCCTCTACCAGGACGCGCTCGACACCGAGATTTCCTATCTCCTGAAGTTCTCGGATGCGAAAGTCGTCATCGCCGAGAACGAAGAGCAGGTCGACAAGATCCTCCGCCTCGCCGACGACGCGCCGTCGATCAAGACGATCGTCTATTGTGAAACGCGCGGCATGCGCAAATACGACGATCCCCGTCTCATGAGCCGCGAGGCCCTGTTCGAAATCGCCGCCCGGATGGATGCCGAGACGCCCGGCCGCTACGACGCCCTCGTCGATGCAACGCGCTCGGCCGATGTGGCGGTGCTGTGCTCCACGTCGGGGACCACGTCGGAGCCCAAGCTGGTTGCCCTGTCGGGCGGCGAGTTCATCCAGCACGTGGCCCATTATATCCGCCTCATCGATATCGGCCCCGATGATGAATATGTCTCGTTGCTGCCGATGGGGTGGGTCGGCGAACAATTCATGGGCTTGTTCCAGCCCATCATCAGCCGCCACAAGATCAACTTCGTCGAGCATCCGTCCACCGCCATGGCCGATCTGCGCGAGATCGCGCCGACCTTCATGTTCCTGGCGCCGCGCGTCTGGGAGCAGATCGCCGCCAATGTCCGCGCCCAGATGATGGATGCCTCGCGCCTCAAGCAGCGCCTGTTCGAGATGGGCCTGAAGCGCGCGCTCTCAGCCGTCGACAAGGGCCGCGGCAGTCCGCTCGCCAAATCGCTCGTCATGCGTGCACTTTCGGATCGTCTCGGCTTCCGCCGCTTGCGCTTCGCCTCCACGGGCGGCGCCGCAATGGGACCGGATACCTTCAAGTTCTTCATGGCTCTTGGCGTGCCCATGCTGCAGCTCTACGGCCAGACCGAGCTCGGCGGCATCTACGCCACCCAACGCCACGGCGACCGCGATTTCGATGGCGTCGGCCAGGGTCTCGCGCCCGTCTACGACATCCGCATCGATGGCGCCGACAAGCACGGCGTCGGCGAGATCGTCAGCCGCCACCCCTATATGTTCCGTGGCTACTACAAGAACGAGGTCGCCACCCGCGCCGATCTGCGCGACGGCTGGATGCACACCGGCGACGCCGGCTATTTCAAGCCCTCCGGCCAGCTCGTCGTCATCGACCGCATGAAGGACTTGGCCGAGACCACGCACGGCGAACGCTTCTCACCCCAGTTCATTGAGAACAAGCTGAAGTTCTCGCCCTATATCTCCGAGGCCGTCATTCTCGGCGACAAACGCGACTATCCGGCGGCGCTCATATGCATCCGCTTCGCCATCCTGTCGAAATGGGCCGAGCAGCAGCGGATGTCTTACACCACCTACTCCGATCTCTCGAACCGATCGGAAGTCTATGCCCTGATCGGGCGTGAACTGGCGCGCATCAACACGACGCTCCCCGCCCCGCAGCGCATCGTCAAGTTCGCATTGCTCTACAAGGAACTCGATGCCGACGACGGCGAGTTGACGCGCACGCGAAAAGTGCGCCGCGGCGTCATCGCCGAGAAATATGGCTCCATCATCGACGCCATCTACTCCGGTGCCGACAGCGTCAAGATCGACACCGAGATCGCCTTCCAGGATGGCAGCCGCCAGCGCATCCGCACCACGATGCCCATTGCCACGCTCGATGCAGCCGCCAGCGAGGCTAAATCCGCATGAACACCACGCTCCTCGTCCAGTTGCTGGTCAACGGCCTCATCGTCGGGGCGCTCTACGGCGTCGTCGCGATGTGCTTCGTGCTGATCTACAAGGCCAGCCAGGTCGTCAATTTCGCGCAAGGTGAATTCGTGCTGATCGGCGCCTGGGCGTGCTGGTGGCTGGTCACCTCCATGCACCTGCCGTTCTGGCTGGCGTTCCCCATCTGCCTCGTGTTCATGGCGCTGCTCGGCGTGCTGGTGCAGGTCGTCGTGCTCAAGC
>JANYHP010000655.1 GCA_025359005.1 Hyphomicrobiaceae bacterium
CAAGCGCGCAGAAAGCCAAAATGGTGGCGTGGCTTCGAAAAGCGCTCAATCAATTCAAGGATCAGGGTTAGTCAATAAATTAGTGTGATCTTGGCTCGCATCACTGACGTGCGATACTCAATGATTTTGATTTGCCGCACGCTGTTTGCATAGCATTATGCAGGCTAGGATAGCTCCAAGAAGCAAGGCCGACGCGGTATAGCGACTTAACGCGAGTCCACCCGAAGCAAGTGGTTTATCCAGAAAGTCACCGACATTAATGCAAGACATGATTCAGCAATTTGACGGTAATCAGCGACGACATTAGACACAACTGTTGGGTCTAGCCCAATAACGCACCCATTTATACATTGCACGCCATATTTGTATTGCATTATGTATAAAGATAGTAATATCATGGCGTTATGGAATTGAGTGAACTTGACGGAAATCAGCGACGCCAACTTATAAATATACAGCAGATTTATTCGGCCTGGCAGCGAGCGGCAATTGAACGGCGCCGCATGGGCGGCATGCACTGGAAATCAGCCGCTTCTGGACAGCAGTACCTTTACTCGACCGGTAAAAACACGCAGCGCTCCCTCGGGCCGCGGTCGCCAGATACTGAGGCAACATATCAGAGTCATCGATTGCGGGCCGCAGATCTGGATGATCGCCTGGCCAATTTGGTCGACCAACTGAACCGGTTCGCACCGGTCAACAAGGCTTTCAATCTGGCGCGTGTTCCTCTGGCAACGGCACGAATATTAAGGCGCCTAGGCGAAACACCACGCATCGACAAACGTCTCATCGTTGTTGGCACGAATGCGCTCTTCGCCTACGAGGCAGCTACGGGGCTTCAGTTCCCAAGCACTCTGACCGCGACTGAAGATCTGGATCTGTTATGGGATGCCCGGCGACAATTGTCGCTGATCCTCCCCGATGAGAATGTGAACGGCATCTTTGCCCTCTTGAAGAGTGTCGATCGCTCCTACGAGCGGATCATGCCCTTCCGCGCGGAAAACCGCGACGGTTTCATCGTGGATATCATCCGTCCCGAAATGGCCCATGAGACAATGCGCCCCTCGCCGCGACTGTCCAATGATGCCGACGAATTTGATGCGTCGCCAATCGACGGGCTCCAGTGGCTTGTCAACGCGCCTCGGCTCAGTGAGACCGCCATTGCCGAGGACGGGCGGCCGGTTCACATCACCACAGTCGATCCCCGTGCCTATGCCCTCCACAAGCTGTGGCTGGCGCGGCTACCCCAGAGGAATCCAGTCAAGCGGACACGCGACCGGGAGCAAGCGCATGCAGTAACCGAGGTTGCTGTAAAATGGCTCAACCTCAGCTTTGACGATGCAGCACTCAGCGCCCTTCCCATGGAACTCATGGCTGGAACGAAGGAACTGCAAAATTCAATGGCACTGGAGGCGGTCCCATGAGTAACGATCCGGTACTGATCGCTTACGGCGTGAAGCGAAGCCGAACTGCCAAGCGCAATATCTGGAAGCGCATCGGTTGTGCTTACCCGCACGACACAGGTGCCGGCCTGACCGTTCTCCTGGATGTGCTGCCACTCGACGGCCGGATCATTCTCTTGGAGCCAGATACAGCCGATGATCGGCGATTGATCGCCGAGGCGAAGCGTTTCAAGTCTCCGCAGCAGGCCAAGGGTGGCGCCGTATGACGACCGATTTAGCGTTGCCCGTAGCGTTCGCAAGCTGGCCGCCCGCCATTGCATCGGCATCACCGGAAGCCTGGCACGCCATCCTGCAATTCTTCGCCGCTGAAATCCGCAACCCGAACACCCGGCGCGCCTATCTGAGGGCTGCGCAAGACTTCTTCGCGTTCGCGGCCACCCGCAAGGGTGGCAACCGCCTCGACACCATCACGTCGCTGCATATTTCGGCGTGGATCGAGAGCATGAGCCGTGCTGGCCTATCAGCACCGACCATCAAACAGCGGCTCGCCGCCATGCGCATGCTATTCCAGGCGCTCGCGCGCGAGCGCATCATACATATCAACCCCACCAGCGTCGTGCGCGGACCCAAGCATTCCGTGAAGCGCGGCAAGACGCCCGTGCTTACGGCCGAAGAAGCGCGGCAGCTTTTGGATTCCATCGATACGGATACCTTGGTCGGGCTCCGTGATCGTGCCCTCATCGCCACCATGGTCTACAGCTTTGCACGCATCGGAGCTGTGACGTCCATACGCGTCGAGGATCTGTTCACACAAGGTCGGCGCCTGTGGCTGCGGCTGCATGAGAAGGGTGGCAAGCGCCACGAAATTCCCTGCCACCATACGCTAGAAAAATATCTCATCGCCTATCTTGAGGCTGCCGAGCTGTGGGAGAAGCCCAAGGCGTTCGTGTTCCAGACGTTCTCGCGCGAGGGCAAGCGCAACAAGAAGTTGGGGATAGAGCGAAAGCTGACGGGTCGTCCCCTGCCCCAGGCCACAGCCTGGCAGATGCTTCAACGGCGCGGGGCTGATGCCGGGCTCGATACAGCTGTGTGCAACCACACCTTCCGCGCGACTGGCATCACGACCTACCTTAAGAATGGCGGTACGCTGGAACGCGCGGCCAACATGGCCAACCACTCCTCCACCCGTACCACTCAGCTCTACGACCGTCGCCCGGACGACGTCACTCTGGATGAGGTGGAGAAGATCCAGATATGATTGCGACGGCCTCTCTGTCACGAAAGTGCTTGATCGCTTGCGTGTTGCCCATTTCAGAAGGATGGCACCATAAAGCACTCCAGCGCGACCACCGTTAGCAGAGATGTCCCCAAATACCCGCAACCAACGTAGCCAAACCTCATTCCCCCCGCTCGTCTCAGCGCGCTTTTTCAATGCCTGCCTGCGCCAACAACCAATTCCTAAACGTCGCGATCTTCGGACGGTCAGCCGTCGCGTTGGGGCAGACAATGTAGTACGCAGAGGATACGGCGACTCTTGGCCCGAAGGGACAAGCGCGTGCTCGATGTTCAAGCCGCAGTAAAGAGGTAAGCCGTGCGCCGGGTCACGTTCGCCATCATCACCGCACTTACAGTGTGGTCGCTCTGTGCACCATCGGGTCGCAGAGGCTGCCGAGAAATTCCGTAAACTCAAAATGCCGAAATCCGTGCCAAGATCGCCGGCATGGAAATCACTGATGACGTTCACTGAGCCGATCTCTTCAACAAGGATGGCATGCTATGCCGGCTGGTCCATGGACAAGATCGAAGGTGTCCTCATCGCACAGCAACCTCGTTCGTAGCTTCACAGACCCGCGAAAGAGGTACATAACCATGCGATGCGGCAAATCATTGTCCCGGCTGGAGCGCTGCATGATGTGCTTGGTTGAGTGCCACAACCCCTTGCGCTCCTATGAACAAGCCAACGGCAATAATGAGAACGCCTGAGACATAAGGCGCACGACGTGCGAAAACATCAAAGCCACTCCAACGCGTTCGAATGTGTTTAACACTGAGTGCTGCTGCTACCCCAGCGG
>JANYHP010000450.1 GCA_025359005.1 Hyphomicrobiaceae bacterium
ACGGCTTCCCCCTCGCGGCGGATGCGCTCGGCGGCCTCGGGGTGCTGGGACAGCAGATAAAGCGCCCAGCTCAAAGTCAGCGCCGTCGTCTCAGTGCCGGCCCAGAGATATTGCTTGATCTCGTCGAGCACCTGCTGACGATCCCATTCGGGTTGCGTGCCGTCCGCTTCCAACTCCAGCATCATCTTGAGCAAGGTTTTGTCGCGGTTCTGCCAGGGGGCGGCCGAGATGACCGCCTCGGGCAGCGATAGCCATGCGCCGATGGCCTGCGCCGGCGCTTCTTCGCTGCCGACTTCAACCAGTTCGCCAGCCACCTTCTTCAAGCGGATAGACTTGTGTTGTGAGGTGTCGGTGTAGGCCTTCACGGCGCCGAACACGGCCTTGGGATTGAAGGGCACCTCGCGATCGAACAGCGCACGGCAGACCATATCGGCGGCCAGCGCCCAGCTCTGCTCCATCATCTCAACCGGCTCGCCGCTTGCGGCGTAGCGGTCCCATTCGGCCAACTTGGCACGCACAGCGACCATGAAGTGGGGGAAGTAGCCGGCGTAGACATTGGGGTGGAAAAACGGTTGCTGGGGCTGGCGGACTTTTTGCCAGAGTGCACCGTCGACCGTAATCATGGCGTGGCCGAAGATGGGTTTCAGGCCGTCAAAATATTTGGCGTAGTTGTCGACGTTGTCGACGAGGACACGGCGGATCGGCGCGATATCGCTGAGGAAGAAAAGGCGTTCGCCGCGAAAACTCAAGGGCACGACGGCGCCGCCGCGATCGCAAAGCCGCTTCAGGATGCCCATGGGATCGGTTGCGCTCAGCAATGGCGAAATCTTGAACCAGATGCTGTCGTCATTGCCGAGCGTCTGAGAGTAGGCGTGGGCTTCGCCGGTCATCGCGTTCATTGCTGGCTGCCTTTCAGCCCGTGACCCTCTCAGGCCAAGGCGATGTGCGGCTTGTGGCCGGTGGTTGCGTCGGGGTGTGCCGAGAATGGGGCGCTGGGCCCGTTGGCGGCGGATCCCCTCCATCGCTAACGTGCCGGGACGCTAACTGCGGAGCCGGCTGGAACGTTGATCAAGATCAACACCGAGCGTGCCAAAACGACGCGCAATCTATCGGCAGCCAGGCTTTCATAGGCCTTGTGTCGTCGCCGTGTGCACGCCAAGCGGGCCGCTGCTCGTGAGCTTTGGCTGCAGGCAACGACCCGGCACTGGATGCCTGCCTGCAGACAACGGATTGATCGAGCTCGCGGTCCCGCGCGGCTGCCGAGTGCCGGGGCATCTTGCCTCACCGGGCAAAATAGGCTCCATCAGGCTGGCGCGACAGCACGCGCTTCCGGAGACCGCTTGCCCATGTCCCGACTGACACTTGCCCAAGCCGCCACCATCGTCGATGCCGCGCTCGCCAAGGGGCGGGCCATGAAGTTCGAACCGCTGACGGTCGTCGTCCTCGACGCCGGCGGCCACGTCGTGGCGCTGAAGCGCGAGGACGGGTCGGGCATCCTCCGGGTCGAGATCGCGACGGGCAAGGCCTACGGCGCCCTCGGCTTCGGGTTCGGCAGCCGCGAACTTTTCGAGCGCAGCAAGGCGCAGCCCGTGTTCATGAGTGCACTCGCAGCGGTTGCGCAGGGCAAATTCGTGCCCGTGCCGTCCGGCGTGCTTATTCGCGCAGCCTCCGGTGAGGTCATCGGCGCGGTCGGCATTTCAGGCGACAACTCCGACAATGACGAAATCGCCGCTTTGGCCGGCATCGCGGCCAGCGGCCTCGTGGCTCAACCGGGCAAAGCCGGCGCCTGAGCCAAGCAAGACCACAACCCACCACCTGGAGCCGCCATGACCGAAAAGATGCTTGCCCGCAAGGACGGCCACATCGGCATCATGACCTTCAACAACCCCGAGCGGCACAATGCCGTCTCGTTCGAGATGTGGGAAAAGGTCGGCGTCATCCTCGATGATTTCCGCGCCGATCCTGAAATCCGCGTGGTGGTGCTGACCGGTGCGGGCGGCAAGGCGTTCGTGTCCGGCGCCGATATCTCCAAATTCGGCGACGAGCGCGGGACCCTTGACGCGCAAAACAAGTACAACGCCACCACCGAGCGCATCTATTCGTCCGTCGCCAACTTTCCCAAGCCCACGATCGCGATGATCCGCGGCTTTTGCATCGGCGGCGGCCTGGGGCTGGCGATTGCGTGCGATCTGCGCTTCGCGACGGCCGGGTCGAAATTTGCGCTCCCTGCAGCCAAGCTCGGCATCGGCTATGGCTACCTGGGGCTCGAGCGCTTCGTCTCGACCATCGGACCTTCGCAGACCAAGGATATCTTCTTTTCAGCGCGCCAGCTCGATGCCGCCGAAGCCATGCAGATCGGGCTCATCAACCGGATCATCCCGGATGCCGAGCTGGAAGCGCTGACGATGGCGTACGCGAAAACCGTTGCCGGCAACGCGCCGCTCACCGTGGCGGCGGTCAAGCACATCGCGACGGAAATTCTGAAACCCGAATCGCAACGCGACCTCGCTGGCTGCAAGCGTGCCGTAGAGGCGTGCTTTACCAGCGCCGATTTCATCGAAGGCCGCACAGCATTCATGGAAAAGCGCAAGCCGGTGTTCACGGGCAAGTAACCCTGGGCAAGTGAGCGCGGCCGGCTTTTCGCTTGTTCAGTCTTGCTTGACGAGACCTTTTGCGAACCGCTGGCCGTTGCGTACATAACTCGCTGCACCGGCGCGCATGCGAGCCTGGTCGGCCTCGGTCAATTGCCGGACGACCTTGCCCGGCGCACCCATGACGACGGAGCCGGGTGGGATCTCCTTGCCCTCGCCGATGAGTGCGCCTGCGCCGATCAGCGAGCCGGCGCCGATCCTGGCGCCGTTCAGAATGATGGCGCCAATGCCGACCAGCGCGCCGTCGCCGAGGGTGCAGCCATGCAGCATCGCCATGTGCCCGACGGTGCAATCGACGCCGATGGTCAAGGGAAAGCCGGGGTCGGTGTGTAGGACTGCGCCGTCCTGCACGTTCGAGCGCTGGCCGATGCGGATTTGCTCATTGTCGCCGCGGATCACGACATTAAACCAGACGCTCGCGTCATCTTCGATAACGACATTGCCGAGCACGGTTGCGTTTTCTGCAACCCAGAAGCGCCCGCTGGCTGGGGTGACGACCGCGTGCCCGTCCAATGTGTAAAGCGCCATGCGTCGATCTCCGTTCCGGTTACGGCCTGCCGCGGCTGATTTGGCGGCACGTATGAGTATAGAGGCTTAGGCGGCCGATGACAGCGCAAAGCCGATCAACCGAACGTGCGCTGTCAATGGCTCGTTTTCGGGGGATGGAAGTGCTATGGCAGGGCTGTCCCTGCGGCGGTCGCCTCTTGGCGATCCAGGCCGTGCGCCCTCAGAACAAGTGGTGAGCCCGATGGCGAACACATCATCCAATGCTGCGATCAAGCGGGACCAGCCGCTGGCGACCCACGATCCCATCTGGGCGGCTGTCCGCTGCGAGGCTGAGGCGGCGGCTGAGGCCGAGCCGGCGCTCGGCGGATTTCTCTATGCGACGGTCCTCAGCCACACCCGGCTTGAGGATGCGGTCTGCCACCGGCTGGCACAACGCCTAAACCATGCGGACTTGGACGCCGGCCTGATCGGGCAGATGTTTCAGCAGGTTCTGGCTCAGAAGCCGGACATCGGCGCCATCTTCCGCGCCGATCTGCAGGCCGTTTTCGACCGCGATCCGGCGTGCACGCGCTTCATCGAGCCGCTACTCTACTTCAAGGGGTTTCATGCGCTGGTGACGCATCGGTTCGCGCACGCCCTGTTGCTCGACGGCCGGCGCGATTTTGCCCTCTATCTGCAGAGCCAGTCGTCGCGCATCTTCGGCGTCGATATCAATCCGGCGACACGGATGGGGCGGGGCATCATGCTCGATCACGGCACCGGCATCGTCATCGGAGAAACGGCGGTGGTCGGCGACAATTGCTCGATCCTGCAGAACGTGACGCTGGGCGGCAACGGCAAGGATACGGGCGACCGGCATCCGAAAATCGGGGCCAATGTGCTGCTGAGTGCGGGCGCCAAGGTGCTCGGCAACATCCGTGTCGGCCGCTGCAGCAAGGTGGCGGCGGGCAGCGTGGTGCTGCAAGACGTGCCCGATAACAAGACTGTGGCGGGAGTGCCGGCCCGGGTCGTGGGCGACAGCGGGTGCCCGGAGCCGGCGCGTAGCATGGACCAGCGCGTCGACCCGGATGATTGCGGTTGCGGTGCGTGACGCGGTGTCCTATGCGGGTTCGACTCGCAATCGAGCACCCCAGTCGCGGTACGTTTTTCGCAGTCTTAAAGGTCGCCCATGTCGGACACGTTGACCCCGCAAGTCATCAATAAATTGCAGGCCTACCTCCGCAAGGCGTTCGGTTCGCAAATCTTGTCAGTGCGGGCTCGGCCCAAGAGTCCGGATATGGCCGATGTGTTTGCCGGAGACACGGGTTTCGCGGTCATTCGGGTCGATGATGAGGACGGTGAGCTGTCCTACCAGATGTCGTGGACGATCAAGGAAAAGCCGCAGCCGCTGTCTGTGCAGGAAATGCTGCGTATCCAGACCCTCCTCCGGCAGCTGCTGGGCGCCAAAACGCTGTCTGTTCGGGGGCGCGGCAAGCTCAAGGACAGCGCCGAGGTTTTCGTCGCCGAAGAATCGCTGGCGATCCTGTCGGCCGATAAGGATACCTATCAGTTCGAAATGGCGATCCTTGAGATGGACCTCGACGACATCCTTTGAGAGTGGTGGGCACCAACCGACCGCCATCAGCCGTGTGGCGCGAAGGATTTGCAGTCAGCCGTCGCCACGCGCTTGCAATCGGCGCCCAACGCACTTATAGGCAACATATCCGGAGACGTGGCCGAGTGGCTGAAGGCGGCGCTTTGCTAAAGCGTTATACGCCGAAAGGTGTATCGAGGGTTCGAATCCCTCCGTCTCCGCCAAGCACCATTGAAATTTCTCGATTATTCTGAATTTCTTGTTCCCGTCCCCGGCACTGGCAAAAGTCTGGCGTAGTCACGTGTGGACGAATTGACGCGCGTTATATGCCGCAAGCGCTCAATGCCTGTTGCCGGTTTCGGGCATCCCGCGCTTAAGGGCGGACCGAACCACCACGCCCTCGATTGCCTCCGGTTCCCGTCTCTGTGGCGACACGCCTACAAGCTGGATAATCCGAATTTCGGGAACGGGGATCAGCGGCGCCTCATCCGCGCCTGTGATTGCCTGCGCCGGTCTGCCGTGCGCACGGTCAAGCAAGGCATTTGCTGCCGCGGCCCGCACGACTTCACTTTCGGCATGGTGCATCAAGTGCGCGAGCCTCGCCAAAGCCGCGTCGGTGTATTCCATCGCAGCGGCTCGGATGTCTTTGGTCGCCTTGTTCGGCGAACCTTTCGGGCGACCAGGACTGCGTTGGGCGCGGTCGGTCATGGGCACGACCTTGTCATATCAGCCGACTGATCGTTGTCGTAATCTTGCCCGTGATCCTCGTGGTGTTGGATGCCGGTCCCAATCCAGCATATCCGCAGCTCTGTCTTAAACGGGCCTTCGCCGCTTTCCCCGGTCAGGGCTTGCGCTGGGCGCCCAAAGCCACGATCACATAGCGCATTCATCGCCGCAAAACGAACCTGCTCGGCTTCGGCGGCCATCGCATCCCCGCCATCGACCCGAAATTGAAATTGCTGTCGGTGCAGATATACAACGAC
>JANYHP010000452.1 GCA_025359005.1 Hyphomicrobiaceae bacterium
CGTAGAGGATGTCTACATCCAGGGCCGGCGGACCTGGGTGCGGCTGCACGAAAAGGGCGGCAAGCAGCACGAGATGCCATGCCATCACAACCTGGAGGCGTGGCTGCACGAGTACATCGAGCGCGCCCAGCTCGCCGGCGCGAAGGGCTACCTGTTCCGGTCTGCCGCCGGCCGCACCGGCCGGCTGTCAGAAACTCCCATGGCCCAGGCCGACGTTTTTAGGATGGTGGGCCGTCGCGCCGAGGCCGCTGACATTCGCACGAGCATCGGCTGCCACAGCTTCCGCGCCACCGGTATCACCGAATACCTGCGCAACGGCGGCAAACTGGAAATCGCCCAGCAGATGGCCAACCACGAGTCGGCCAGAACTACCGGCCTCTACGACCGGCGGACCGACCAGGTCAACTTGGACGAAGTGGAACGCATCATGATTTAGCGTTTCAGCTGGCCTGCACAAAGCGCGTGCCTAGAATGGGAAAAGCCCACCGAAGTGGGCTTTTCTTTTCTATCGTACGTCCCTAGGGGGAGGCTTTCGCCCGCGAGTCCTAGTGGCTAGTGCATCAAGTATAAGGCTCGTGGCCAATGGCGTCAATCTCACCAGATCAAGCGATCAAAGCGGCGCTCTCAGCAGCGCGTCTCGGCACCTTCGAGGCCGAAATCCTTCCACTGGCTCCAATCTTGCCGGGGGCGTTGGCCCTCTACGCGTGGAACGCCCAGGTCTCGGCCGCCATGCTGGCCCCACTGCACCTGTGCGAGGTAGTCATCCGCAACGCGGTATCGGACGCCCTTACCGCCGTGTACGGACCGCAGTGGCCATGGTCGACCGCCTTTGAAGGAAGTCTCCCGAACCCGCCCGATCGCCGGGCGTTCAATCCCCGTCGCGAACTGAATCGCGCACGTGGAGGCCAGCCGAGCACGGGCAAGGTTATCGCCGAACTCAAGATGGTCTTCTGGCAGAAGATGTTCACAGGCCGTTTCGATACCCGGATCTGGAATCCGCACCTGCGCAATGTGATGCCGTATCTTGACCCGGCAAAGACGGTGCAGAACCTGCGGCGGCTCATCCACACAGACTTGGAGCAACTGCGGGAGCTGCGCAACCGCATCGCACACCATGAGCCGATCTTCAAGCGCCCGCTGGCCGGCGACTTCACGAAGATTGAAGAATTGATCGCGTTCCGCTGCCCGACGACCTCGGCGTGGATGGTCCAAAACCAGCAGGCGCAGGCGCTGATTCAAGCCCGCCCCTGAGGCCCAACGTAGCGACGGCCACTGCCTGCATTCCATGCCTGCCCGTTCATCGTGGCAGGCCCCTCGTGACACAAACAAGCCGGCGCAGCCTATCCTGCACTCCACTCTTTCCATCTGTGTTTGGTGTCGCATCCCCTCGTGCAGCACGACCCAGGTCGCTGCTGAGTTGATACGGCAAGCTCCGCCAAGCGAAGCGTCTCCAACGGTAGGCCTCGAATTCGAACAGCGCGCGATATTCGCGCTTGGCTCCGTATCAACAGCAAAAACTCCCAGGCGGCCCCTACCAGTCACTGGTTCGTACGCTATCGGGCATCACAAGGTCACCACAAAGGCACCACCCGGACAGCGCCAGCACGCCCGCGCATGCAAGTCGCACGCACCGCAAACCCACACCGAATTCGGCGGGGGCGATTTCAGGGGACGTGAAGTAGATTTGATGGTTCCTGGCCTAGCTGGCCAGCAGGGCTCAGGATAGGTCTTTGGCGATCAAGAGCCGATAGGCCTCGTCCGTAGCCATGCGCTTCAAGTTGCGCATCACGGTCGCCGTCCACTCGTCGAGCTGGTCAGCCACTTGATTTCGCAGGTGCTCACCGACATCTGGATTCACGCTGGCCTCTTGGTCCTCGATCTCGTTCATCGTTCAAATGACTTCCGGTGTTAACTCGCGTGTTTGGATCACCATCAAGGTGCCAGTCGCCAATGGCTCCAGATGGCCCGTACTGGTGAACAGCCGCAACATACTGCTAAATATATATAACTAGCCCTCTAAACCCGCGCAGGGCTTAAGGTAACTTGCGCTTCATGGCGACCAAGACCAAAGCCGAGCGGATGGCGATTGCCAAACGTCGGCTCCGGTTGGTGCTTCAGGCGAGGACCCTTGCCACCTGGCGCACGTTGGAACAGAAAATCTCCGACGCAGGGCCTGGCCCAATGCGCGTCGACCCGCACATCCTCACGACAGCCAGAAACGAGCTGGTCGACGAAGGCGTGATCGTCAAAAAGACGATCGCCAAAAGCAACTCCCCCTGGTTCCATTTGAAAACGGCCTCGCCCATCGACGTCGAGGCAAAGCTCAACGAGCTGCGGCCGATTCATGAGGCGCTGCAAAAGCAGAACTTCAAGGTCAGGATGGGCCAGACGCTCGAAATCGCGGCCTTCCGCGCTTTCATCGGCCAGCCAGCTCTCAAGACCTTCGGTGCGTTTCTCGATCTCGAAAAACACGGGGACGAGCTGCCCTACAAGAAGGAAGAACCGCCTTCGACGGTCAGCGGGCGCACCAGCGACGGCAAGCTCGATTTCATGCTGACCACCCAGGACGGATCGATCGCCGGAGTCGAACTCAAGAACATCCGCGAATGGCTCTATCCGAACCGCAACGAGGTTATGGATTTCCTCCGCAAGTGCACGGACCTAGACGTTTTGCCGGTGCTGATCGGTCGGAGGTTGCCCTATGTGACCTTTAAGCTGTTGAATACCTGCGGCGTCGTGGTCCATCAAACTTACAACCAGTTGTTCCCCGAGGCTGACGCTGCTCTCGCCGCTCAGGCCAGCGACAAGAACTTGCTGGGGTACCACGACATCCGAGTCGGAAATCAGCCAGACGCGCGCATGCTGAAGTTCGTGAACAACAACTTGCCGGAGCTGATTACGAAGATGCGACCTGCCTTTGACGAGTACCGCGACCTCCTGGCCGACTTCGCGAATCACGAGATTCCATATTCCATCTTCGCGGCGCGTGTTCGACGACGATCATCCGGCACCAACGAGGAAAACGACTGGCCAGAACCAGAGGATTATTAGGCTCTGTGTCCATCTGACTGTTTGCATGCAACCATGTCTCAGAATGGGGTCCCTTTGCGCATCGGGAGCCGGGTGGCGTCGCGCTTGCGCCCACGGCAAGCCGCGATAACCGTGAAGCTCTGCCTACCCCTACCCAAGGGCCTGACAGCCGTGCCTGCACCCTCCTGCTAGGCCTGACGCCCCGTTTTTCTTCGCCGCGCGCAATGATGTCGGTTGAAACTTCATTTTCTAGAT
>JANYHP010000458.1 GCA_025359005.1 Hyphomicrobiaceae bacterium
GAATGACCGGGCGCGCGGCTGGCCCATAGACCCGCAGCAGGCTGGTCAGCGCGTAGCTCTGCGTCAACACCAACGCCGCGCCCTCTCGCGCTGCCAGCGCATCGAGATCGCTCGCCAGCCCTCGCCAGCCAGCAAACAAGCTCGTCGGGTCCGCCTGCGGCTTGAGCGGTAGCGGCGTAACCAGTGCCTGGAGATAGACGACAGCGATTGCGGCAACGCCAATCGGTGCCGCCGCCAGCGCGGTCATCTGCGTGGCGCGCGCGCGTCTGGCATCGCCGAGACCCGCGACGGTTGCCGCCGCCGCCAGCACGATCAACGCGGGATAGGCCGGCGCCATCCAATTCGGTTGCACCCTGTCATGCAGGCTGTGGCTGAGAAAAAACAGCAGCAGGGGTGCCACGAGGCAGACCAGCAAACGGCTCGCCGCCCGTCGTTCGGCGTCCGCGCCGCGCACCGCGCCCACCACGCCGTAGCCGGCGAGAATGGCCAGCGCCGGGTTCATTAAACCGAACTGGCCACCGATGAATTCGCCCACAAACCTCAGCGTCCATTCGGTCTCCCCTGCCCGGCCGAACTGCTTGACGAAGGTCTGCCAGCCATGCGCGGCGTTCCAGGCGATGTTGGGTGCAAACAGCAGCCCCGCGACAACCCCGCCGGAATAGGGCGCCGGATGCCGCCACCAGTGCCGCCAACTCGGCAAAACCAGCAATGCCGCAACGATACCCGGCCCAAGGAACAGCGCGGTATACTTCGCCTCCAGCGCCACGCCCGCCGCGCCGCCGACGACGATCCACCAGCCCCACTGCCCCGTGCGATAGAGCCGCGCAAGCGCCCATACCGCGGTCGTCCACCCGACCATCAGCGGCGTGTCCGGCGTTGCCAGCATGGCGCCCACTTGGATGAGCGGCGTCAGGCACCAGAACGCCGCGGCGATCAGCGGCGTCATCGCATCGCGCGGGAACAGGTCGCGCGCGATCGCGAACACCGCTGCCGCGCCGAGCCCCGTCGCCAGCACGCCCAATGCGCGAGCGCCGAACTCGGTGTCGCCAAAAACAAGCATCGAAAGTCTGATCCACAGCGCCACCAGCGGCGGGTGATCGTAATAGCCCCAGGCCAGATGCTCCGCCCACAGCCGGTAATAGGCCTCGTCGAACATCAACTCCAGCCGGGCCGCCGCCAGCACCTGTACCGCCAGCAGGCCACACACCATCGCGATCACGCCACGGCGCAGCACTCTAGGGTCGGACAAGATCGCATGTGTCATCGGCTCGATATGTCGGAACGCGCTGCCTTTGTCACGCGCGGCCAATTGGACGATTTGGCCGACGACTTGAAGGAACGGCAAGCAGCGCGCTACATGCACTACCGTCCAACTGCCGCCGGAGCACCCCGTGTCTCACTCACTCTTCCCCGCGACCATCGCTGGCAGCCTGCCCAAACCCGCCTGGCTCGCCGAGCCAGAAAAACTGTGGGCGCCGTGGAAGCACGAAGGTGCGGCGCTGCAAGCCGCGAAAGAGGATGCAGCCCTCGTCTGGCTCAAGCTCCAAGAAGACGCCGGTCTCGATATCCTCACCGATGGCGAGCAGTTCCGGATGCATTTCGTGCACGGCTTCATGGAGCACTTGACCGGTATCGACTGGCAGAAAAAAACCAAGATGGGCATCCGCAACAATCGCTACGTCGTCGATGTGCCAACCGTGACGAGTGCCATCCAGCGCCCCCGCGACGTGCACGTGTCCGACGCCGCGTTCGCCCGCGCGCACACAAAGCGGGAACTGAAGATCACGCTGCCCGGCCCCATGACCATCTGCGACACCGTCGCCGACGGCCACTATGGCCGCCGCGCCGACATGGCGATGGCATTTGCCGATGTTCTCAACCAGGAGGCGCGCGCGTTGCAGGCAGCTGGCGTCGATGTGATCCAGTTCGACGAGCCCGCCTTCAACGTGTTCATGGACGAGGTGAACGATTGGGGCGTGCCGGCGCTGGAGCGAGCAGCAGCGGGGCTGACGTGCGCAACGGCCGTGCATATCTGCTACGGCTACGGCATCGAGGCCAACGTGAAATGGAAAGAGACGCTTGGCGACCAGTGGCGCCAATACGAGACGATCTTTCCCGCGCTCAACAGGTCGCGGATCGGGCAGGTCTCGCTCGAAGCGGCGGGCTCGAAGGTACCGTTGTCACTGATCCGCCTGTTGCCGGACAAACAGATCCTGGTCGGCGTCATCGACGTGGCGTCGTCTGTCGTCGAAACACCCGAGCAGGTCGCGGCCACGCTCGACAGCGCTCTTGCGTTTGCCGACAAAGAGCGCGTTCAAGCCTGCACCAATTGCGGCCTCGCGCCGCTGCCGAAGGCTGTGGCGGAAGCAAAACTTGCAGCGCTCGGCGCCGGCGCAGCGTTGGCGCGCAAGACGCATAGCAAAGGCGGCGCTTGACGAAAGCGCCAATGCGCAGTCACGGCGCCGTCCCCTCGAAGATCGCGGCGTCGGCCCATGTCTTTGCCGCCGCACGATCTGCCGCCGTCCGCACCGTCCACGTGAACAGCGGCAGGCCCTGCACCTCGCGCACGTAGCGCGTCACCGCTGTCGGCAGCGCATTGACGTCATAGGCGTAAAACGATGGTGCCGCGCCTCGGCTTTCGAGCAGGTGCGTCAGATGCTCTGCGCGCTCGACGCCGAGTGTGTCCACGTCCCACCCCGGCCCCGCGTAAACGCCCGAGACGATGCCGCGCGGAAGACCCGGGGCCAGCGTGGCCATGGCCGTCATCACCGCCGGATCAAATGACATCAACGCCAGCGGCCCATTATAGCCGCGCGAAAGCGCCGCGATTTTTGCCAAGAAGTCGGCGCGCGGCGGCGTCCAGTCGCTCTTGATCTCGACCAGCAGCGGGCCGCGCCCCGCGCACAGGTCGAGAAAGGCTGCGTACGAGAGGATTTTCTCGCGCGATCCACGATAAGTGAGCGCAGCGAGCGCTGCCGGTGCGTGGCCGTCGATCCGGCCGCGGCTGTCGCTCAAACGGTCCAGGATCGCGTCATGGAACACGAACGGCGTTCCGTCGGCCGCCGGCTGCAAATCGCATTCGACACCGAATCCGCCGTCCAGCCCCGCCACGAAGGCCGGCGCCGTATTTTCGATGACGCCCTTGCCCGCATTGTGCAGGCCGCGGTGGGCGATGGGCTTGACGAAGGTGGTGCGGTCGAAGGGCATGAGAGATCGAGCCAAGTGCGAAGGTCACATTCGTTGGACCGGGGGGATGGGGGCTGCCCATCGACCCCGCCAAAGGCCTTTTTCGAATGACGGCTGCGCCGTCGGTGGGCCTTTGCAAACCCATCCTTTGGAAGGCCTATTTGATCTTGGAGAACGCGGTCGGCATGAGGATCGAGCTTTCGACGTTCTTCAGGATAGGCCCGCCGTCGACCTCGCTGGCCGTGCGCTTTGCGATCCATTCCGGGTCGGCCTGGAACTTGTCCCATTTCTGCTCGCGCTCGGCGAGGCTCTCCCAGGCGATAAGGTAGGTGAGCCGGTGGCTCGACGGGCCGATATACGTCGTCCAGAAACCGACCTGGCGGATGCCGTGCTTTTCCCACAACCCCAGCGTGACGGTCTCGAATCGCTTCAGGAGCGCTGGCAGGCGGCCGGGCACGCAGTCATAGACGCGGAGTTCGTGGAGCATTGGATGATCCTCAGACATGTCGAATACGCCCCGCATCGATTGCATCCGGGGGCCGGATCCCGCCACTATAAAAACGCGGCCGCAATGCGCAAGCAGTGAACGCCGTTCTTCGGAATCTGAGTGAAACCGGCTCGTTTATCCCCAGCTGTGGCGTTGCTGCGCTTGAGCCGACGCCCCAGTGTCGGCTAAGGGCACGATATGGCCAAACCACCGATCGTCCCCCCCTTCGACAGTGACGCTGCGTCTGCGAGCCAGCCCGTCAATCTCAAGGATGCGCTGGAAGAGCGCTATCTGGCCTATGCGCTCTCGACCATCATGTCGCGCGCGCTGCCTGATGTGCGCGACGGTTTGAAGCCCGTGCATCGCCGCATTCTCTATGCCATGCGAGAATTGAAGCTCGATCCCGACCAGGGCTACAAGAAGAGCGCGCGCGTCGTCGGCGACGTGATCGGCAAGTTCCACCCCCACGGCGACCAGTCCATCTACGACGCGCTCGTGCGCCTCGCCCAGGATTTCGCCGTCCGCTATCCGATGGTCGACGGGCAGGGTAATTTCGGCAACATCGACGGCGATAACGCCGCCGCCATGCGCTATACCGAAGCGCGCATGACCGACGTCGCCGGCGCCCTGCTCGACGGCATCGACGAGGATACCGTCGATTTCAAGCTGACGTTCGACAACGTCACCGAAGAGCCCATCGTGCTCCCCGGCAACTTCCCCAATCTGCTCGCCAACGGCTCTTCCGGCATCGCCGTCGGCATGGCGACCAACATCCCGCCCCACAACGTCGATGAACTCTGCGCGGCAGCCCTCCATCTGATCAAGCATCCCAATGCCACGATCGAGAAAATGGTCGAGTTCGTGCCCGGCCCCGATTTCCCCACCGGCGGCGTCATCGTCGAGCCCCCCGCCCAAATTCTCGAGGCCTACCGCACCGGCCGCGGCGGCTTCCGCCTGCGCGCCAAATGGCACAAGGAAGAACTCAACCGCGGCGGCTATCAGATCGTCGTCACCGAAATCCCCTATCAGGTGCAGAAGGCCAAGCTGGTCGAAAAGCTCGCCGAACTCATCACCGAAAAGAAAAGCCCGCTGCTCGGCGACGTGCGCGACGAAAGCGCCGAGGACATCCGCCTCGTCATCGAGCCCAAGACGCGCAACATCGACGCCGCCGTGCTGATGGAACATCTGTTCCGCCAGTCGGAACTGGAACTCCGCTTCGGCCTCAACATGAACGTGTTGAGCCGCGGCCAGGTGCCCAACGTGCTCAGCCTCAAGGACGTGTTGCGCGAGTGGCTCGACCATCGCAAGGACGTACTCGTCCGTCGCACCAAGTTCCGCCTGAAGAAGATCGAGCACCGCCTCGAAGTGCTCGACGGTTACCTGATCGCCTACCTCAACCTCGACGAGGTGATCCGCATCATCCGCTTCGAGGATGAGCCCAAAGCCAAGCTGATGGCGCGCTTCAAGCTCACCGAGGTGCAGACCGAAGCGATCCTGAACCTGCGTTTGCGCGCCCTCTCTCGTCTCGAAGAACAGGAGATCCGGGCCGAGCACAAGAAGCTCACCGACGAACGCCGCGATATCAAGATCCTGCTCGCGTCCGAAGAGTTGCAGTGGGAAAAAGTCGCCGGCGAAGTGCGCGCCACGCGCGAGGCATATTCGAAGAAAACGCCGCTCGGCAAGCGCCGATCGTCCTTCGCCGAGGCCCCGGTCATCGACGCAGCGCTCGAAGAAGCGATGATCGAGAAGGAACCGATTACCGTCATCGTGTCGGAAAAGGGCTGGGTGCGCACCTTGAAAGGCCACCCCGATGACGTGTCCAAGCTGGAGTTCAAGCAGGGCGACGGGCTCAAGCAGGCCTTGCGTGCGCAGACCACCGACAAGCTCGTGCTGTTCTCCACCAACGGCCGGTTCTACACGCTCGAAGCCGGCCAGTTGCCCGGCGGTCGCGGTCACGGCGAGCCGCTGCGGCTGATGGTCGATCTCGAGGAGAACCACGATTTCCTGGAGCTTTTCGCCCACGATCCGGCGCGCAAGCTGCTCGTCGCCTCGCGCGACGGCAACGGCTTCATTGTGCCTGAAGCCGAAGTGATTGCATCCACCCGTAAGGGCAAGCAGATCCTCAATCTCGGCGACGGCGACATGGCCAAGATCTGTGTTCCCGTCGACGGTGACATGATCGCCAGCGTCGGCGACAATCGCAAACTGCTGATCTTCAAGCTCGAGGAGGTCAACGAGATGACGCGCGGCAAGGGCGTTATTCTCCAGCGCTTCGCCGATGGCACGCTGTCGGACGTACGAGTCTTTCACAAGAAGGAAGGCCTGATCTGGCTCGACAGCGCCGGCCGCAGCTTCACCAACGCCTGGGCCGACATCAAGGATTGGTCCGGCCAACGCGCCCAATCCGGTAAGATCGTGCCCAAAGGCTTCCCCCGTTCCAACACCTTCGGGCCTGCGTTCGGCTGAGTATGCGGCGTGGCGCCTGCCGTATGCGCGACAGTTCTCGGCCAGTGCCCGACGTCCCAACCCTGGAGCCAGTCATGCCGCCAATCCAGATCCCCGGCGTCGCCGGTGTCGAGCATATCGGCCTGACCGTGCCCGACATCGAAGCGGCGACGCGCTTTTTCGCCGACGTGCTCGGTGCCGAGACGCTGTACGCCATCGGCCCCTTCGAAAGCGCCGACGACTGGATGGCGTCCCACCTCGCCGTGCACCCGCGCTCGCGCATCAACAAAATGCGCATGCTGCGGGTTGCCAACGGGCCGGCGCTGGAGTTGTTCGAATTCACGGCGCCCGATCAGAGCACGGCCATGCCGAAGAACAGCGACTACGGCGGCTGGCATCTGGCGTTTTATGTCGATGATATGGACAAAGCCTTGGCGGCGCTGAAAACCCACGCCGTATCGATCCAGTCAGGCCCCGTCGAAATGACCGAAGGCCCGAGCGCGGGCTTGTCCTGGCTCTACTTCAAAGCCCCCTGGGGCCAGCAACTCGAACTCGTCAGCTACCCCGGCGGCATCGCCGCCTACAAGGCCCTCAAACACGCCGTATGGCGGCCAAAAGGGTGAGGTCGCCGCCGCACGTCAGGATTTTGTAGCGACCAGGGCTACGCCCTGGACCCATGCGGTAAAGAGGTAAGGATTTATGGGATAAGCGTCCTCCCGACACGGAAGCCGATGAGGCTGACCCGGAAGTCGGTGGATCTCCCGTCGCGGAGAGCCGAGCGGAGGTTCTGTGGAACGCTGAACCAGGAACCGCCGCGGACGACACGGCGACCTTGGTCACCGCTCAGCCGAGCGCCGCCGTCGCCCGGATTGCCAGTGTTGCCGTCGTTCCACCAATCCTCGCCCCACTCCCAGACATTGCCGTGGACATTATAGAGCCCCCACGGATTGGCTGCGAAACTGTCGACAGGGACGGTGCGTCTGCGATACTCACCTTTCGAGCCGCCACCTGCATAAGGATCGGCAGAACCATCATAGTTTGCTTGGCTCGGCGTGATCGACCTGCCCCACCAGAATGGCGTATTCGTACCGGCGCGAGCCGCATACTCCCATTCTGCTTCCGACAGCAGGCGATACGCTTGCCCAGTCTTATGCGAGAGCCAAGCGACGTATGCCTGTGCGTCGTCCCAGTTGACGTTGATGACCGGCTGCTTACCGCGCCCCCAGCCATTGGCATCCGGCTTGTAACCCCCACAGCCACTATCGGCGACACAAGCGTCCCACTCATCGAAGGTCACGGCGAAGCGTCCAACGGCGAACGGTCTGGCGATCGTCACTTTGACCTGGGTCTCATCACTGTAGCGCTGCGGTTCGCTCTCTGGCGACCCCATCATGTAACTGCCGGTGGGCACAACGACCATCTCCGGGCCATGCTCGTGATCCTTGAACCACTCGTTTCTGCCGGCACCGGGCTTGAACCAGCCATCAGGTGCGCCATGGACGATCTTCGCGTCGATCTTAATGCGGCCTTCGTTCCGAAAAGCGGTCACCCGCGCCTCCGCCGCGGCACGCTGCTTGGCCTCTGTCTCGACCTCGGCGAGTCGTTCCCGCGCCTGATCGGCAAAGTATCGGGGGGCCTCGTCGGCGATAGCGCGGAGGGCCACCAGATTGGCGGCGCCCGCCTGCTTCTCCCACTGACGTTCCCAGAAGCCATAGTCGTGTGCCGATCCAACGCTCGGAGCGGCGGGCTGCGCCGCAAGTGGTGCAATTTCGGGTAACGGCGCAACCGCTGGCAATTGCCCGAGATCCTCGATCATGTCCGTCGGCGCCAGCGCCGGGCGGCCGAGCCGTCTGCAGATCAAGCGCACGAACTCCAGCAGGCGCGGATTGCCGACGGCGCCATCCCATCCAATCAGGTCGGCCGCCTGAATGGCCTCGAACGCGTCCGGCGGCACGACCTTCTGCAGGCGGGCGGGAACAAGTTTGTCCCGGCCCAACTCGGCTTCCATCTTGACCCAAGGCGACAGGACGCTTTCCGCGCACCACAGCGGCGCCACGACACGGGCATTCGACAGCTCGGCCGTGATCTGCGCGCGATAACTTTCGCCGGCTTCCAGGCCATAGTCCCACCATACGGAGATCTCATGGGCCCGCAGGATCGTCGACAAGCGGCGCACAATGACGCGTCGCTCCGGCGTGTTGCGATAGGAAATAAAGACGTCGGCCATAACAGATCAGGCGCTCCCCGTGCGATCAGCACGATGCTACACCAGCCCGCGAAAGCGGGGAACAGCCCTCACCGGCCTGGCATTATGTCCCCACCCCTCACGGCACGGTCTTCACCAGCCCGTCGGCGATCTCGGCGCCTTCGGTCATGAACTTGGTGATGGCGGTCTGAGCGGTGGGCGTGCAGGTCGAGTAGGTGCGGCTGTAGCTGCGGTAGCCGGTATTGAACGCGCGCGTCAGCCGCACCCGGCGCAACGCCGACGAGCCCTCCGCGTCCATCAACTCTGTCATGCGGTCGCGCCACAGCATGCCGTCGGTGCCGCCGCACAATTCGCGCAGGAAATGGACGGCTCCGAGAATTTCCGACAACCGCAGCAGCTTGTCATCGTAAGGGCGCTGGTCGGCCGTTGCCGCCTGCTGCGCATGCGCGGCAAGGGGCAGCATCAGCCCAACCAGCGCACACGCCAGCGCAGCACGCAGCGTAACACGCGCGCCCGCTTGGGATTTGCTGCATGGGCCGTGGCTCTCAGGCACCGAGATCGTGCTCCGGCGGTTGATCGATTCTGACGACGCCTGTCTCATCACACAAGGTTCGGGCCGCATCAAGGAGCGTCTGCCCCACCACAAACCCCATCCGTCCCATCCGCCGATGCAAGACGCTTCCCCCGACCGATCACCGAACACGGCACATCGGTGAAGTGCGTGCTTGCACCCACGCTGAACCCGCGCATTTTGCTCCGCCCTTGCAACGACGACCCCAAACGGGTTGCAAAAAGGCAGCGCGCCTTGGCTTTGGCGGCGGGGTGTCAGTCGGCTCAATAGGCCCGCAACGGGCGCGGCGCGTAGCTCGGCTCAGCATACCCGTAGCGTGGGCCATCGATGGGTCGCACGACGATGATCTCGCCCGTGCAGCGGTCGACCTCCAGGCGATAGGAGCGGCCATTCGAGCGCTCGGCGTCGATGGTGGCGCGGTTGCGGTCGATCACGCGCGGGTTCTGGAAGGCCCGCCAACCGTCGGCACCCAGAGTGCGGCTGATCTCGTCTTTGGATGGACAACCGCGCACGCTGCGGTCGCCGGCGGCGCGCGCTTCATCGGCGTAGCGATCCCGATCGCGATCGTACTGGTCGTCGCGATCGACCCGCTCGCGCGGCAGCGGCGCATAGGGGCGATCGGTTTCAGGCCGATAGGTTTCCACGCGGCGGCGCGGCAGAGCATAGCCGTAGAGGTCAGCGTAACGCGGGTCCTCGTAGGCGGCGCCGGCGCGTGGCAGCGGCTCGTCCTGGGCCAGATCGGCCGCTCGCACCGACGCCGATCCCAGCAGCCCCAGCAGTCCTGCGATAGCGCATCCGGACGCCCTGTGACGCCGCGACCGGGCGACGTGCATGGCTTGGCGGTGCGCCGCCTCCGGTGGGGCCTGGCATTTCAAATGCTGGATCTTGGACATGGCTATCGATCCTCAGGTGTCTAAGCCTCGCGCGGCCACAGGTGCGCGGGCTCTGACTGGTGCTGTCCTCACCCTCCCCAGGGTGTGTGCGTCACAAGGCAATTCTGCGTCAGTCTGCCGCCCGCCGGATGAATGCTGAATGAAGTCTGCCGCAAGCTGATGGCAACCAAAAGCCCCATTTCAAGAATAATCTCGGATTGTTGCCCTGAACGGCGCAAGGTAATCGGCGTGCAACGCGTGTGCCCGCAGGTGGTGTCGGGCCCAAGCCCGCTGCGTCCGACATGTCCATTGCGTCCGACATGTCCA
>JANYHP010000477.1 GCA_025359005.1 Hyphomicrobiaceae bacterium
CCGGCTTCAGCCCGAGCTTGGCGGCGATCAGGCGGCACTTGGCGCGCTGGGCTGCTTCCAACGAGTCATCGTCGTTCTCGAAATAGGCGCAGGAATAAAAGAGGCCCTGGTCGAGGAACAGTTCGTAGAGCGCGTTGCCGATGTCGTAGTGGTGGGCGATGTTCTGCTGGGCTTTGCCAATGGGGTTGGACTGCTGGAAGCGCTTCAGTTTGCGCGAGACGCTGGCGGCCAGTCGGTGAAACGCATCGGGGGTGGTGGCTGGGAGGTTCTGATTGATGGAGACGAGGTCGAGAAATTCCCGCAGCGATGAACCAGGAAACGTCAGCGTCCCGTCCATGTACGCTTCACCGGCGGCAAGCTCAGGGTTGAAGAAGATCGATTTGTAGAGCGCGGGATCAGCAAGTTTCAGATGTGCCGAAGGCCCAGCAGTCGTGCCACCGAACGTGTGCGTTCCGCCGGCGGCATCCGTGACCGTCAACGTGCCGACCTTGATCAGTCGTTCCAGAAGCTTGGACAAGGGAAACATCGGCACTCCGCCATACGTGTTTGCGCCCGGACACTCAGGGGCGGGTTGGTTGAAACCAGCAACTCTGTGGCGATTTTGTGCCGACGTTTGGTGCTGATGCAAAGGTCATACGGCAGTCCCGCGATCACTGGCGCGTGGTCATCGATCGGCTACTGGCGAGACCTCTGGGTACCGGTTGGCGTTGTCGCAGGTGTCAGTCGTGAGGGCTAGGCAGTGTCGCTCAACGTCGGTCATCGAAGCCAGTATCGTGTTTCATTGGACAGGACGCGCCGCGCTATTCTGGCGTCGCATCAGGCAGTTGGCTGCAACAGCCCCATTGGGGACGAGGCAACTGGACGGGTCGCCCAAATGCAGGCCTGTTCTGTCTAGCGATTAACCACGCGCACGTCGAGGCAGGTTTCTTGCGCTGTCTGGGCTTTGCGGAAGCGCTCGATCTGACTATGCTAGGCGCTTGTTAGGCCAGTCAGGTGCGTGCTTGCGATAGCGAACGTCTCTAAGGTTCGGGAGATCAATGGATTTCCCTGATGATATGAGCGCCGCGTTTTGACAGGACCGCAGAAGCTGGTGGTGAATTGCGTTGTCGGGATTGGGGCCTTCGTTCGGCCGGTCCAGGACGCCCGAGACGGAGGCAGAATACTCATGCAAGGTAAGCGTTACATAGTAGCCCGGACGCTTGGCGTCAGCTTGTCGTTGGGTGCCTCGTTGCTTCCGACCGCCCTGCCGGCACAGGCAAAGTCGCAGGTTGGCGTCGCCCCTTCGCTGCCGACACAGCTTTTGTCCAGCACGGCACTTTCCGGGCTGGCGGCTCCGGCCGTTGCGCCTCAAGGTGTTGAACTCAAAGACCACATTCTCCTCGCCAGCCTCGGCGAAACGGCGGACCAGGCGCCGCGCCACACGCGATTTGGCTTTGATGCTGAGGGCCGCGCGGCGGTCGAGGGCCGGGCGCAGCCGAACGCCGCAGTGACGGTGCTGCTCAACGGCACGGTTGCGGCGCAGACCATCGCGTCTGATGTCGGCCGCTGGTCGGTGACGCTCAATCGCGATCTTGGGGCTGGCGTGCACCGGATCGGGGTAACCTCCAAATCCCGGACTAATGGATATTCCGCCACGGGCGATGACCTGCGGATCGCGGTTCCGGAGGGCTATCAGGGCCGTTCGGTGACGCTGTTTGGCGATGTCGCACAGGCGTCCAGCGCCTCGCGCTCGTTGAGTGATGCCGACGTCAACAGGGCAGCAGAGGGTGCCGGCTTGCCCGCGCGCCCCGTACAAATGGCGCAGGCTGTTGCCCCGCCGAAGACCGGACCCTCGACCAGCGCGACACCGGCCCCGACCGCCAAGGTCGAAGAAGACGGTGTTTTCGACTGGTTTTTCCGCTTCACCGAAGCCGCTGGCAAGGACTATCAAAGTGTCCTGGCTCGGATGTCGGGCGCTGCTGAGACCGTGCCCGGCAAAGCGCCGGCGGTTCCTGCTGTACCGGCCGTCGGGCCGAAAACTGCTCCTGTGATTGCGCAGCCACCGGTCGTTCCAACGCCGTCGTTGCCGAAGGTCGCAACGGCTCCGGTGGCCCCTGCTCCGGTCGCGAAAGCACCCGCGGTCGTGCCGGTGCCGGCCCCCGCGGCCAAGGCGCCCGCGCCAACCGTCACCGCGCAGGCCGACAGCGGATCGCCTGTCGCCGAATGGGTCGACAAGTCTGCACGCGATTTCCAGGGTGTTATGAAGCGCCTGACCGAGCCGACGGGTCCTGCGACGACGGGGGTGGCCGGTGCGGCGGCAACGGCTGCGGGGGTTGCGGGCGTTGCTGCGGTCACAGCGGCCGCCGATGCGGCGCGAAAGGTCGCAGAGGAGAAGGTAGCTGCTGAGAAGGTGGTGGCCGAGGCCAAGATTGCCGCGGATCAAAAGCGCACCGACGAAGAGCGCAAGCTCGCCGAGACCCGCCGCGCGGACGCCCAGAAGGGTGAGGACGCCAAAAAGGCGGCCGAGGCCAAGGCAACGGCTGAGGCCAAGGCGTTGGCCGAGGCAAAACGCATTGCGGACGCGAAACTTGTCGCGGAAAAAGCTGTGGCGGACGCCAAGGCGGCTGCCGAACGGCTTGCGGCAGACACCAAGGCTGCCGCCGACAAGGCGACTGCCGAAAAGGCAGCCGCCGAAGCGTTGCGCCTAGCGGAAGCAAAAGTCGCCGCTGAAAAGGCGATTGCGGATGCCAAATCGTCGTCTGACAAGGACGCGCTCGAAAGGGCCGCCGCAGAAGCCAAGCGGGTCGCCGATGCCAAGGCTGTGCTCGACAAGGCCACTGCGGACAGGGTCGCGCTGGAGAAAGCCGCCGCAGATGCCAAACGCGAGGCAGACGCAAAAGCTGTAGCCGAAAAGGCTGCGAACGACCGGATTGCAGCAGAAGCGGCGGCAGCCGAAGCCAAGAAGATTGCGGACGCGAAGGCTGTTGCCGACAAGGCTGCCGCCGAAAAAATCACGGCTGACAAGGCCGCGGCCGAGGTCAAGCGCCTGGCTGATGTCAAGGCGGCGGCGGACAAGGCCACCGCAGACAAGGCGCTGGCGGACGCCAAGGCCACTGCAGACAAGGCACTGGCGGACGCCAAGGCTCTTGCGGAAAAGGTGGTTGCCGACACCAAGAAGGCTGCCGACATGAAGGCGGTGCAGGAGCGCGCCGAGGCGGATGCCAAGCGTGCGATGGCACTGGCGCAACAGGCGGTTGCCGACGCCAAGGCCGCGGCGGACGCGAAGAAGATCGCGGACGATGCCAAGGCGGCGGTGCTGAAGTCGGCCGAGGACGCGCGCGCTCAAATCGCTGCGGCAATCACGGCTGATGAGAAGCGGTTGGCCGAGGCGAAACTCGCGGCTGAAAAGGTGCGGGCAGAGGCGGCGCAAAAGGCCGCCGACGCAGCGCGGCGCCTGTCGGATGCGAAAAAGGTTGCCGAGACCAAGGTTGCGGTTGAGGCGAAGAAGGCGGGAGAGGCGGTGACGGAAGTTGCCGCGGCCGCAGCCGCCGTCATTGCTGCCGTGACCCCGCAACAAAAGAAAGCGGCTGAGGCCAAGACTGTTGCTGCGGGTGCAAAGGCCGAAGTCGCGGCCAAGCGGGCTGATGCGGCTGTGAAGACCGCCGCCGCGGCAGCAGCCCCGGCTGCACCCTCGAACGCTGCTGCGGCCGCGGCTGCGGCAAAATCCGCTGCCGCCGCACCAGCCGCGCCGACAGCTGCGACCCCGGCCAAGTCTGCCGGTCGCAAGCCGACGCTGACCGCCGCCGATCGCCGGGCTCAAAGCCGCTCGTGCAAGGTGGCTGGCCAAGCGATCTCGCTGCCCGGCTGGTACGTGGTCAAGAGCGGCGATACTCTGTCCAAGGTGGCGGTCCGCTTCTATCATGACAAGAGCGAGTACAGCCGCATCTACCGGACGAACCGCCGCTTGATCTCGGACGTGAACGTGATCTATCCGTGCCAGCGGATCTATCTGCCGCGCCGCTGAAGTGGGCTCATCGCTGAGCACCTTTTGAGAAAATCAGTTCTTGGCGCCGGGCCTCGTGTCCGGCGCCATTTTTGTTGTCCACACAGGCGCGCCTTTGCCGTCGACAAGGGAACGCCGACGGGGCTATGTGCGCATCATGCAACGTCCAATCAATCCGCCCCAATCAGCCACTCCGACCCAACCGCCGGCCTCGCCGCACTGGGTTCGCCGGCTCCCAGAGTCGTTGCGTCCGTCGGACAAGCAAGCGCGTATTGTCGAAGGGCTATGGCCGTTCGTGTGGCCGCACGACAGGCCCGACCTGCAACGGACGGTGGTTTTCAGCCTGCTGCTCATGCTGGCAGCAAAGTTTGTCACCGTGCTGATGCCGTTCACGTTCAAGTGGGCCACCGATGCCCTGGTGGGGACGTCGGCGGGACAGGTGGCCGTGCCGACATCCGGCTGGCTGGTCGGCGCACCGATCGCGGCCACGGTCGTCTATGGGCTGGTACGGATCGTCATGTCTGTGTTGCAGCAGATCCGAGAGGGCATGTTTGCGCGCGTCGCCATGCACGCCGTTCGCAAGCTGGCGCTCTCGACGTTTGAGCACATGCATCGGTTGTCGCTGCGCTTTCACCTCGAAAAGAAAACCGGCGGATTGACGCGCGTGCTGGAGCGGGGGCGCTCCGGAGTTGAGCAGATCACCCGCATGCTGCTTATGGTTCTGATCCCGACGATCGTCGAGTTCGTGCTCGTTCTCGTCGTTTGCGTGTTGGAATTCGACTGGCGCTACGCGATCGTCATCGTCGGCATGATCGTCGCCTATCTGTGGTTCACGATCCGCGCTACCGAATGGCGCGTGGCCATCCGCAAAACGATGAACGACAGCGATACCGAAGCGAACACGAAGGCCGTCGACAGTCTGCTGAATTATGAGACGGTCAAATACTTCGGGGCGGAGCGGCGCGAGGCGGCACGCTACGACAAGTCGATGGCGCTGTTCGAGGCGGCCAGTATCAAGACGTATACATCGCTCGGTTTCCTGAATGCCGGGCAGGCCATTATTTTTACGATCGCGCTGGCGATCTGCATGATCATGAGCGCGCGCGATGTGATTGCCGGGCACAACACCATCGGCCAGTTCATCATGGTCAATGCGCTCATGCTGCAACTGTTCATCCCGCTCAATTTCATGGGAACGGTGTATCGCGAAATCAGGCAAGCGCTGACCGATATCGAACGCATGATGGACGTGCTCGGTGAGAACCCGGAGATTGCCGACAGGCCCGGCGCGCAAGCGCTGAAAGTGGCCGGCGGCACCATCTGCTTCGAAAACGTCAAGTTCGGGTACGATGCGGACCGGACCATTCTCGATGGTTTGTCGTTCGATGTGCCTGCCGGCCAGATGGTGGCCATCGTGGGGCCGTCGGGGGCCGGCAAGTCGACGATCAGCCGTATTCTGTTGCGTTTCTACGACGTGGCTGGGGGGCGGGTGACGATCGACGGGCAGGACATCCGCGACGTGACGCAGGAGAGTTTGCGGGCGGCGATCGGCGTCGTGCCGCAGGACACGGTGCTGTTCAACGACACGATCCTCTACAACATTCGCTATGGTCGGCCTGATGCGTCGGACGCCGACGTGCGCGCGGCGGCATCGTTTGCCCAGATCGACCCATTCATCGCGGCGTTGCCGGAGGGCTATGGGACAATGGTCGGCGAGCGCGGGTTGAAGCTGTCCGGCGGGGAGAAGCAGCGCGTTGCCATTGCGCGGACGATCTTGAAGGCGCCGCCCTTGCTCATGCTGGACGAGGCGACCAGCGCGCTCGATAGCCACACGGAAAAGGAAATCCAGGATCAGCTCGATCGCATCTCGAAAGATCGAACGACGCTGGTTATTGCACACAGATTGTCGACGATCGTGCACGCGGACAAGATCCTGGTGCTTGAAAAGGGTGTGCTCGTCGAGAGCGGGACGCACGGCGAGTTGATTGCGAAAAACGGGCTTTACGCGTCGCTCTGGGATCGGCAGCGGCAGGCGGAGAAGGCGCGTGAAGACCTGGCGCGCAGCTTGGAACTCGACCAGGCTGCAAACCGCATCGCCGGCGGTCGCATCGGCGCATAACTGAGCACGAGGGCCAGCCATGACGACACGCCGCTCAACGGGACTTCACCAAGTCGCAAAGGCGCTCTGGTACGTCGGGGCCGGCAAGGCGGAGGTGCGTGTCGAGCAGGTGCCGCCGCCGCGCCGGGGCGAAGCACAGGTGCGAACACTTTTCACCGGGATCAGCCGCGGAACGGAACGTCTGGTGTTCGCGGGGCAGGTGGGGGAGAGCGAATGGGAGCGTATGCGTGCGCCCATGCAGGCTGGTCAGTTTCCTTTCCCGGTCAAATACGGATACTGCGCGGTTGGACGGGTGCACGCGGGGCCGGACGAGCTTCAGGGCCAGGTCGTGTTCTGCCTGCATCCACACCAGGACTGGTTCAATGCGCCCGTCGATCGCTTGACGGTGGTGCCGGCGACTGTTCCGCCACGGCGTGCCACGCTGACGGCCAATATGGAAACGGCGCTGAATGCGCTCTGGGATTCCGGCGCCGGGCCTGGCGACAGGATCGCCGTGGTCGGCGGTGGCATTGTCGGGCTGCTGGTAGCGGCGCTTGCGGGACGGATGCCTGGCGCCGACGTTACGTTGGTGGATGTCGATGCAGGACGGGCGGCGCTGGCGCAAAAGCTCGGCGTGGCTTTTGCGTTGCCCGGCAAGGCGCCGGCTGACGCCGACGTGGTGTTTCACACGTCCGCGTCAGCGCGCGGGCTGCAGGGGGCCATTGAGCTGGCCGGCGATGAGGCTACGATCGTCGAGTTGAGCTGGTATGGATCGCAGACGGTGGAGATCGGTCTTGGTGGACCTTTCCATAGCCGTCGGCTGAAGCTTATCTCGTCGCAGGTGGGACGTGTGTCTCCGTCGCGGCGGTCGCGATGGGACTATGCCCGCCGGCTGGCGACTGCTTTGCGATTACTCGAAGACGGACGGCTCGATGCGTTGGTGGTCGACGAAATCGCCTTTGTGGACGCGGCCGCGCGGATCGGTGCCGTGCTCGCGCCGGGTGCGACGGGGATTGCGCCGGTGATGGCCTACGAGGCACCGTCGCCTTCTGCATAAAAATTGCCCGCAAAGCGGCAGAACAAAATCGTTGCGGCGAAGGTTGCAAGATACCACGCGGCGAGAAGGCCGTAGCTCATGGATGCGGCGGTGATGGTGCCGAGGAATGCAGCGCCGACGGAGGGGCGCACGTCGACCGGCGCGCGCGCAATCCAGGCGACGATAGGCAGCCCTGCCAGCAGCAGCAGGATTGCGCCGAACGCGCCGGCTTCGTGCCACGTCTGCAGAAACATGTTGTGCGCGTGGCGCCCGGTGGCAATGGGCAAGCGCGTGCCCGGCACATAGGCGACGGTGGGTGATTGGCTTTCGTCGCGCTGTTCGGTCTGGCCCATGCCGATGCCAAGGAACGGAGCTTGCAAGGTTCTTTCGGCGGTTACGCCCCAGATAACGATGCGATGCTGGGCGCTGAAGGCTTTCGGCAGGCGATAGGCCTCCGCATGGTAGGCGAACAAGGCCACGG
>JANYHP010000485.1 GCA_025359005.1 Hyphomicrobiaceae bacterium
GTGAATAGCACGCATGGTTTCGTCTCCTCGTTTTGTTTGTGCCGCACCTGGGCGACGAACCCGCCAGACGAGGCGCAATGCTACACTCGACTTACATTGCTCCATCTCGCCGTCTGTCGTGACCTGCATCTCGTCAGAACCAACGCTGCATTGAGCATCAGAAGTTACGGCGCCGATGGAAATAAGTTTCACACGGAATGACGCGTCCGAATAGAAAATATCGCAATTCCGACAGCTATCGACTGAAGTGTGGTCCGGTCGCAACATGCTTTACGCGAACCAGACTCGCTCGACCGCCCAAAAAGCTCCGGTCAGCGCAATCGCAGCCGATGCCGGCCAGACAATTCTTTGGCGGTACCAAGGCTTAGCCTTAAACCAATATCCCGTGAGGAAGAAAGCGACGGTGATCACGGTGAGCTGTCCAAGCTCCACTCCAATGTTGAATCCGATCAATCCCATGGCATAGTCGCCGCGCTGCAATCCAACCTCCCGCAACACCGATGCGAAACCCAATCCGTGTAGCAAGCCAAAGGCGAAAACGACAAAGGGTCGCCAAACTGAAAGTTTGGAAGTCAGGATGTTTTCCACGGCCACGTAAACAATCGACAAAGCAATCATCGGTTCGACGATCGACGACGGCACATTCACATAGCCGTAGAGTCCTAGTCCAAGTGTAATCGAGTGAGCGACAGTGAATGCCGTGACCTGGAGAAGCAGGGGGCGCCACCTTGCGGCCAACAGATACAGTCCAAGCACGAAAAGGATGTGGTCGAGGCCTTCAGGCACGATGTGTGTGAAGCCCACTGAGATGTAGCTGAGCAAGATTTTCGCACCGCTGTCCAAATGACTGCCGCGAAGCAGTACCGCGTCGCTCTGCTTTCCGTCCCTCAGCCAGCCGACTTCGATAGGATTGGCACCTTCGCGCATCAATCGGACGACGCTCGCTCCAAAAGTTTTCGCGTAGGCCCATCGCATGGTTGAGGCGCCAACCGGCGCTGGTCCAACAAGACGAATAGTTGAGATCCGCGCCAGCGCCGGATCGGTCGTCTCGGGAACGTCAATGCTGACAATCGACATCGGAGCGCGCCGATCGTCGAATTCGAGCCTGATCCCATCAAGCCAGCGTGCGGTGAACTCGCCGATGCGGGTTTTCAACTCGGACGGCGGCAGCGCACGCATTGAGTTATAGGTCTTCGCCTCAGGCGCCTCGTTGGTGTCGGAATGTTCAGGTCCGACACCTGCGATCAATGCCTCAGCATTCAGCGCAATCTTGATGTCGTAGGCGGCGTCCGCCACTTCTATTGTAACGATCGCAGGGCGAATCTCGTGCGCCGCGCAATTCCACGATAGCAGAAACAATAGACCGCCGAGCGCAGCTAACTTCATGCCAAAATCATGGATCTGTCTCATAGTGACTTCCTAAGGTGCCCGTTTCTATTTCGACGTCTGCCTTCGGGTTGAACCGTGATCAAGCCGGATCATTGTGCGGAAACGACTGCCGCAATCCGGCGATACTGCCGATTTTGCTGGCATGTCAGATACGGGCAAACCTGTTAGAAGTTTCAAACGGAAAATGCCGACCATGTGCAGAGTGTTCGCCCTACTAAGTTTGGGACGCACTTGCTCCGTCGATCAAAGGCGGCGCCGCGTCACAAACGGACCGGGAAACTCCGACAGGACGTGCTGCTTCTTAGACGCTTGAGGATCTTAGACGTCTTGAGCCCAACGGCATTGGCGCCGCCCTCGCTTTGCATGTGCGCGCGCCGCACGATCAGTGTGCGCGCCTCGATGTCCAACGCGCCCATGATGGCAATCACGCCAATCGGTGAAGCAATCCGCACGGTGACCACATCGCCTTCGCTGGCGTCATCGTCGAAGCCTATTATTGTGAGCGCTTCAATCGACCACGCCAACAGTAACTCCCCAGATCAAATTATAAACGCTGAAAGCGGATAACGCGCAACGGGCTAGGCGCCAACCTTCCGGCTGGGCAGCGCCGTGACATTCCCGCCAACGGGCGCTGATACGAACTTGGCCCATGCTTCCATCAACTCGCGGCGGCGCTGAAATTGATCGCCACGGCGATAGGCGCGCTCGGTGGCGTCGCCGGTGATGTGCGCAAGCGCGGCCTCGGAAAGCTGGTCGTCTCCGTCGCCCAATCTTTGAAGCTGGACCGGAAGCCGTGAATGCTCGCCTTGTCCTGGCTGATCTTCATGCGCCGAAGCACGGCCGACAGGCTCATGTCGGACAGCGGCGCGTCGCGCTTGATGCCGGGAAACACAATGTTGTCGCGGCGCTGCAACGGCCGCACTGCCGTCAAGATCGCAATCGCTCGGTCGGACAACGGCACCCGATGTTCACGACCGGCTTTCATTCGCTTGGCGGGGATCGTCCACACCTTCGCATCGAGGTCGATCTCGGGCCACGTCGCGCCGCGCACTTCGCCGGAACGCGCCGCCGTAAAGATGGTAAATTCAACGGCCAACGCCGCGATGCCTTCACGTTCGCGCAGGTCGCCGATAAAGGCCGGAAGCTCCGCAAACGGCAACGCCGGATGATGGCCGCGGCTCAACTTGGTGCGAGATGGCAGCAGGTTTTCAAGGTGGCCTTTCCAGGCAGCCGGGTTTTCCCCTGTCCGATGGCCAGCCGCCTTCGCTGCGTTCAGCTCGCGCTCGATCCGTCCGCGAAGCCGCCCCGCAGTCTCAGGCCGCTTTGTCCAATGCGGTTTGAGGCAGGCCAGCACGTGCTCGACAGTAATCTCGTTCACCGGCTTGTCGCGTAGCGGCTTGGCGTACTCGCGCAAGGTCATGTGCCATTGCTCGCGATGCTTGGCGTTCTTCCATTTGCCTTCCATGGCCTCGATGTAGCTGTCCGCCATTTGCCCGAAGGTCGGCGCCGCGACGTTGGCCGCCAGCGCCAGCTTTGGGTTCTTGCCCTCGGCCACCAGTGCTCGGCATGCGCCCGCGATCTCCCGCGACTTGGCCAGCGTTACGGCTGTGAGGCTGCCGAGGCCGATCTCCGTGCGCTTGGTGCCCAGGCGATAGATGAACACCCACGACTTGGCGCCCGCACTACCATCCGCCTTGCTGGCTGCCACGCGCAGGTACAGCCCGCCCCCGTCGGCGAGCAGCGCCAGGCCTTTGGCGGCGGTCACAGCCTTGGCCGACAGGCGGTTGAGTTCGAGCGCCATAGGTCTGTTCCGTTTCGTTCTCAGGCGTGCGGCGCAGGGCGCTCGCAATCCCGATGCTCCCTAACCGTATCCCTAACCGCGTTCCCGGTTTGTGGCGAGCGCCAGCGGACAACGACGCACAGAGAAGCGCTGCAACTGCCTGGTTTTCCAGGGCATATTCGGACGCCTGCGGGCACCAGAGAATGCCGATGAGGTGGACTCCGTCTCCGCCAGATCTGCGGGACCCGGCGTGACCAAGCATTTCCAGGCGACTACCCAACCGGCTCCATGACGGGGCCCCGGTTGTGTCC
>JANYHP010000486.1 GCA_025359005.1 Hyphomicrobiaceae bacterium
TGGACATGAAGCCGATCAGCCGCGCGAGCGGACGCAGCGCCGTCGCCGCGGCGGCGTATCGTGCTGGCGTGACGATGACGAACGAGCGCGATGGTCAGATGCACGCGTATGCCGGTCGCGGCGGCATCGTGCATTCGGAAATCGTCATTCCCACTGGGTCGTCAGCCAACTGGGCGCTCGATCGCTCGAGACTCTGGAACGCGGCCGAGGCATCCGAACGGCGATCTGATGCCCGTGTCGCGCGTGAAATCGAAATCGCGCTGCCACATGAGTTGACCGCCGAGCAGCGCTTGTCCGCAACGCGGGATCTGGCGCAGCATTTGGCGGATCGGTTCGGCGCCGCCGTCGATTTCGCCCTTCACGCTCCGCAGGGCGCTTCTGATATTCGCAATCATCACGCTCACATATTGATGACCGTGCGCAGCGTCGAAGCGAACGGACTGGGCGCCAAGACGGCGATCGAGCGCGAGAATAAGTGGTTGTTGGGGCGGAACCAGCCGACATCGCAGATGCAATTGCGGGAGATCCGACGCGCCTGGGAGGGCATCGCCAATCGCGCGCTGGCCGCCGCCGGACACGACGCTACCATCGATCATCGCTCACATCAGGCCCGTGGGTTGACGATCGAACCGACGGGCCATGTCGGGGTACACGCGACTGATATGGCGCGGAAGGGGATGGTGGTGTCACGCGGCCGACTGTCGGAAGATGCTGCAACATTCAACGCTGCCGAACTAATGCAAAGGCCGGAGTTGGTGCTCTCAATCGTTACCGCCGAGAAGAGCGTGTTCGATCGTTACGATGTCGCGCGCGTACTGCACCGGGCCGTCGATGACCCTGCGAATTTTCAGAGCACGTTCGCAAAAGTCATGTCCTCATTATCGCTCGTAGAACTGCAACCAGCCAATCCGAGAGCGCCGAACGGCGGCGCACTCGCGCGGTACTCGACCAAGGAAATGGTCTCCATCGAGGGACGTATAGCCGCCGCGGGGAGCGAGATGGCGGCACGCCGTTCACACGACGTTGGTGAAGCCATGGTCGCGCGCGGGATCGCGACACAGAACGCAGCGTTGCGCCGACAAGGTACACATGCCGGTAGTCCCGTTGCGCCATCAACAACGATACCGAGCCTGAGTGGCGAGCAGGTTGCAGCGGTCCGTCACATGACCGGATCGAATTCAATTGCTGCCGTCGTCGGGTACGCAGGGGCTGGCAAAAGCACCATGCTCGCCGCCGCTCGGATCGCCTGGGAAAGTGCCGGTTATCGCGTCGTCGGCGCAGCGCTCGCGGGCAAAGCCGCGGAGGGGTTGGAGAACGCGAGCGGGATCGCGGCGCGTACGCTGGCGTCCTGGGAGGCCAGTTGGGCGGTCGGGAAGGACATGCTGGGGTCGAAGGACATTCTCGTCATTGATGAGGCAGGCATGTTCGGCTCGCGGCAGATGGCGCGCTTTGTCGACGTGGTGCACTCGGCAGGCGCCAAGCTCGTCCTTGTGGGCGATCACGAGCAGTTGCAAGCGATCGGCGCCGGCGCGCCTTTCCGCGCCATCGTCGAACAGATCGGCGTTGCGACGCTGCAGGACATCCGCCGGCAGCGACACAATTGGCAGCGCGACGCGTCGGTCGCCTTCGCCCGTCACAACACGGCGGATGCGCTGCAACTCTACGACAGCAAGGGCGCGATCCGGCGATGGGTCGACCGGGACAAGGCGATCCAAGGCTTGGTCCACGACTACGTCGGCGACATGACCGCGCGCCCCGAGGCAACGCGTGTTGCGCTGGCACATCGGCGCGCAGATGTGCTCGCGCTCAACCGGGCTATTCGCTCAGCGTTGACATCATCCGGGCGCCTGGGCGGAGACGAGAAAAACAGCAACGCAATAGTTGCCACGCGTGATGGCGGCCGCGCATTTGGACCAGGTGACCGCCTCGTCTTCCTCGAAAACAATAGAGACATGGGCGTCAAGAACGGCTTGCTCGGCACCGTGCGCGAGGCCTCGAACTCACGCCTCATCATCGCCGTCGACGGCGACGACGAGCGCACTGTCGCCATTGATGTGGGTAGCTACAACGCCTTCGATTACGGCTACGCGCTAACCATCCACAAGACCCAGGGCGCGACGGTCGACCAGGCGTTCGTGCTTGCGTCCGCTTCGATGGACCGGCACCTGACGTACGTTGCCATGACGCGTCATCGCGAGGCTGCGACGCTGTATGTCGATAACAGCGACTTCGCCAACCACCACGACCTCGTCAAGCGGCTCGGCAGAGACGGCTCGAGGGAGACGACGCTGGACTATCTCGACGCGTTCAAGGAGCGGCGCGGCATCGGCGGCGTGTTTGATCGGGGCATTGAACGCGTGAAGGCCATTGAGGTTCCGCGACGCGTGGTGAAAGCCGCTGCGACGATCACATCGAAAGTAGCGATGTCGTCGGCATCGCGACGGCTAACCAACGATGCCGACAAGGCGTTCCGCACAGCGCTCGATCGCTATGCTGTCGCCCATAGTGACGTTGCACGCATGGGCGGCAAGCCGGCGACGTATCAGACGGCGCGGTTGCTTGGCGCCAGCCAGAGTTTGGAGAGGCTGCAACCCGGAAC
>JANYHP010000509.1 GCA_025359005.1 Hyphomicrobiaceae bacterium
GGCGGCGACCGGGGACGCAGCCAGCGCCGCAAACGGCGCAAATGCCCCGCCAATGTTGGCGCCCAGCACAAGCGAGAATGCCAACACAGGAGTCACTGCCCCTGTTGTCGCCAGCGACATGATCAGCAGCACCATCGCCAGGCTGGAGTGCGCAAGCCACGTGACGATTGCGGAGAACACAACGGCGAATACGGGCTGAGCTGCAACCGACCCCAGCAATGCGCGCAGCGTAACGCTATCGCGCAGGTCCTTCGAGACGCCAGCGACCAGCGACAGCGCCAACAGCATCAGTCCGAGCCCGATGAAGATCCGACCGGCGCTCTTGGCACGATTATCGGCGGCCGCATTGAACACCAACACGCCAGCAATGACCGCCACCGCCCACAGCCACTTCACATCGAAGGCAAACACCTGCGCCGCCAGCGTCGTGCCCACGTCGGCGCCGAGCATGATGGCGATGGCGATCGGCAAGGCCACCAGTCCACGCCCAGCGAACGATGCGAGCAGCAGCGCCGTCGCGGTCGAACTTTGCAGCACCGTGGTGACACCGACGCCGGCCAGGAATGCCCGCACCCGATCCTCGCTGGCCTTCGCGATAACAACACGGAGTGCCGAACCAAAGGCGCGCGTGAGCCCCGTCCGGACCATCCGCACACCCCACAAGAGCAGGGCAACCGCACCGATCAGTGTCAAAAGAATATTGCTGTTGTCCATGCCGCGTCCGCCTTCACCGCGAGCTTACATCCGTTTGCCAGCGCGGCAACAGCGTTCCCCTTGCCGTGCTCAAAGGCTGTCGATCGATCCGAGCCAGCCGTTGGCGCGGGCGAGGCGCTGTGCCGTGAGGAAGAAGCGGCTGACGATCCCAACTGTGCGCCGCTCCGTGAGGCAGATGCCGTATTCCGCCACCCGCATGTCCGCGTCACGGATTGCAATCGCACGGAGGCGCGTGTCGTTGCCGGCTTCGCTGGCGAATGCCAGGCCGACACCAAAGCCAGCAGCCACCGCCTCACGCACCGCCTCGCGCGTTTCCACATCGAAGATCTGGCGCGGCTTTACGCCGGCCTTGGAAAGCTGCGACATGGCGACGAGCCTCGTCATCGAACCCTTCTCGCGCATGACCAGATCACGACCGCCCAGGTCGGTGAGATGCAGGCTGCGGCGGCGCGCCAGCCGATCGCTGGCGCCGACCAGCAGCACCAGGCGATCGTCGCGCAGCTTCTCGGAATAAATGCGCGGATCGCTCTCCGGCCAGGCCGTCAAGCCAATATCTGCCTCTTCCTTCAGCACGCGCGCGTTCACCGCCGCCGAGTTGTCGATCTTGATGGCGAATTCAAATTTGCTGCTTGCAGACTTCATTGCCGAGAGCACCGGCAGAACGTGGATCGCGCTGTCAGCGCTGATCCGCAGTAGGCCGCCCTGCGTCTTCAGGTCCCCCGACAACACAGCCGTCACGTCGTCGATGGCGGCGGCCAACTTTTGCGTGGCCTCTAACAACTGCCGCCCCGGCGCCGTCAGCGTGATGCCGCGTCCGGCGCGTTCGAACAGGGACGTGCCCACCGATCGCTCAAGCGCACTGACCTGCGCCGACAGCGTCGGTTGGCTGATGCCCCCGAGCCTTGCCGCGGCCGAATAGCTGCCCGCAGTCGCGACGCGATGAAAGGCGAGGATATGGTTGATATTCATGGGTCCGTCATCGTTCTGTCACGTCGGATTGCTGGCGTCCAGTAACATAGATGATATCTATGAATACGATCAAATAACCAGCGTTGTTTGATGAATCAAACTCCAGCACACTCCCTGCATGGGCCGGCATATCGCGCCGAAACTTGAGGGCGCGCCGCGCCAGGGAGATCCCGCCGCATGAGCCGTAACGCTGCCCCGAGAGGCCAATCCGCCACCGGCGACCCGTTGCTGTTGACGCCCGGCCCGCTCACCACCTCGAAAGCCGTCAAGGCTGTCATGGTCCACGACTGGGGTTCGCGCGACGCGGCGTTTCTCAAGATCAACAAAACCGTGCTTGATCGGCTGCCCGAGATCATCCACGGCGCGGGGGCGTTCGTGACGATCCCCATGCAAGGCTCCGGCACCTTCGCGGTCGAAGCGATGCTAACCACATTTGTGCCGACAACCGGCAAATGCCTGCTGCTCGTCAACGGCGCCTATGGTCAGCGCGCGCGCAAGATCCTGGAGATCGCAAGGCGCGCCGTCGTCGTCCACGAAACGCCGGAAGATACGCCGCCCGATCTTGCGCGCCTCGACGCCATCCTCGCGGCCGACCCGTCCATCAGCCATGTTTTCATCGTCCACTGCGAGACGACCAGCGGTATCCTCAATCCGGTCGCCGCGATTGCCGACATCGTCAAGAAGCACGGCCGCCGCCTGCTGATCGACGCCATGAGCGCCTTCGGCGCCATCGCACTCGACGCGAGGACGACACAGTTCGATGCAGTTGCGGCCTCATCGAACAAGTGTATCGAGGGCGTGCCGGGCCTCGGCTTCGTGCTTGCGCGCACGACAGCGATCGCGGAGACGAAGGGCCACGCCACCACACTGGTGCTCGACCTGCACGATCAATGGCAGACCTTCGCTAAAACCGGGCAATACCGCTTCACGCCGCCCATTCATGTCATCGTCTCATTCCATCAGGCGCTGGTCGAATTTTTTGAAGAAGGCGGCCAGCCCGGCCGCGGCGCCCGCTATGTCGACAACGGCCGCGTTCTTGTGGCGGGCATGCAGGCACTCGGGTTCCAGCCGCTGCTGCCGGAGAGCCTGCAAGCGCCCATCATCTATACGTTTCACATGCCGAAAGAGCCCAGGTTCGACTTCCAGCGCTTCTACGATGCGCTGAAAGATCGTGGCTATGTCATCTATCCCGGCAAGCTCACGGTCGCCGACAGCTTCCGCATCGGTTGCATCGGCCGCATCGACGCCAACGACATGCGCGGCTTTCTCGCCAATGTTGCCGAAGTGCTGTCGCTGATGGGCATCCGCGATCTCGGCCACGCTGCGTAACCGCACCGTGCACTCCAAGTCCACCAAGGTTCTCATGTCAAAAACCGTCACCTGCAATGGCCGCAGCTATGCGTGGCCCAACGCCCCGACCGTCGTCGTCTGTCTCGACGGCTCCGAGCCCGGCTACATCGAAAAAGCTGTCGAGGCCGGCCGCGCACCGTTCTTCGCGACCATGCTGCGCGACGGCGCCAACCTGCTTGCCGATTGCGTGATCCCGAGCTTCACCAATCCCAACAACCTGTCGATCATCACCGGGCGTCCGCCGGCCGTGCACGGCATCGCCGGCAACTTCTTCTTCGATCCGGCGACACGCTCGGAAGTGATGATGAACGATCCGAAGTTCCTGCGTGCGCCGACAATCCTGAGGACGTTCCACGACGCCGGCGCGAAAGTCGCGATGGTGACGGCGAAGGACAAGTTACGTCTGCTGCTCTCGCACGGCCTCGACTACAGCACCGGTCGCGCCATCGCCTTCTCGTCGGAGCGCGCGGACAAGGCGACCACCCAAGACAACGGCATCGACGACGTGCTGCGCCGCGTGCGCCTACCCCTGCCGGATGTCTACTCCGCCGGGCTCTCGGAATTCGTTTTTGCCGCCGGCGTCATGCTGATGGAAACGGTCCGCCCAGATCTGATGTATCTGTCGACCACCGACTACATCCAGCACAAGGTTGGCCCGGGAACGCCCGTCGCCAACGACTTCTACGCCATGATCGACGGCTATCTCGCTCGTCTCGACAAACTCGGCGCCATCATCGTCGCCACCGCGGACCACGGCATGAATGACAAGCACGATCCCAAAACCAAGGTGCCGAACGTCATCTATCTGCAATCGCAGTTCGACGAATGGCTTGGACCAGGCGCCGCCCGGGTGATCCTGCCGATCACCGACCCTTACGTTGCCCACCACGGCGCGCTCGGTTCCTTCGCCACCGTGCATATTCCAGCGGGTGCGAACGTTGCGGCATTGCTGGCCAAAGTCCGCGCCATCGCCGGCATCGATCTGGCGCTCACTCAGGCCGAAGCCTGCGCGCGCTTTGAACTTCCCGCCGACAGGATCGGCGATCTCGTGATCACGTCGACGCGCCATATGACACTTGGCACGGCGCGCGAAAAGCACGATCTCTCCGGCCTCGACGAGCCGTTGCGCTCGCACGGCGGGCTGACCGAGCAGCGGGTGCCGATGCTCGCCAACCGCAAACTGACTGTGCCGGCCGGACAGCCCTTGCGCAATTTCGACGTCTTCTCCATGGCGCTGAATTACCTGACGCTCAACAGCGTCGCTTGACCGGGTTCGAGAGACAGAGTTTCGCCATGACCGCTTCGACCAAATCGCACAAGCTGCCGACCAAGCCACATGAGATGATGCGCATCGCGGGCAAACTCGTCGACGCCGACGAACGGATCGAGGTGCGCAATCCCTATACGGGCGCGCTCGTCGGCACCGTTCCCGCCGCCAACCCGGCGCAGGTTGCAGCAGCCTTCAAGGCCGCGCATGCCTACCAGCCGAAACTCACCAAGTACGACCGACAGAAAATCCTGTTTCGCACCGCCGAATTGCTCGCCAAGCGCCGCGACGAAATCGCGACGGTGATCACCGCAGAATCAGGGCTATGCTGGAAGGACAGCACCTACGAAGTCGGCCGCGCCTACGACGTCTATTCGCTGGCCGCCCAACTCGCCATCCGCGACGACGGCGAAATCTATTCCTGCGATGTGACGCCCCAGGGCAAGCCACGCAAAATCTTCACGATGCGCACGCCGTTGCTCGGCGTGTTGTCGGCGATCACGCCGTTCAACCATCCGCTCAACATGATCAGCCACAAGATCGCGCCGGCGATCGCCACCAACAACTGCGTCGTCGCCAAGCCCACGGAATTGACGCCGCTGACCGCGCTCATCCTCGCCGACATTCTCTATGAAGCCGGCCTGCCGCCGGAGATGCTGTCCATCGTCACCGGCAATCCGCGCACCATGGGCGACGCGATGATCACCGACCGTCACGCCGATGTCGTCACCTTCACCGGTTCGGTCCGCGTCGGCAAATACATCGCGGAGAAGGCCGGCTACAAGCGGCTTGTACTGGAACTGGGAGGCAACGATCCGCTGATCATCTGCGATGACTTGTCCGACAGCGATCTCGACAAGGCCGCAGATCTGGCCGTGGCAGGCGCCACCAGGAATTCCGGGCAGCGCTGCACCGCGGTCAAGCGCATCCTGTGCATGGAAAAGGTGGCGGACGCCTTCGTCGAGAAGTTGCTCGCCAAAGCCAAGGCACTCAAGTGCGGCGACCCGATGGACCCCGCGACCGATGTCGGCACAGTCATCAACGAGGCAGCGGCGAAACTGTTCGAGACCCGCGTCGCCGACGCCGTCAGCAAAGGTGCCACGCTTCTACATGGCGCTCCACGCCAGGGCGCACTGTTCCCCGTGACCGTGCTCGACCGCGTGCCGCACACGTGCGATCTCGTGCACGAGGAGACCTTCGGCCCCGTGGTCCCAGTCATCCGCGTCGCCAACCATGTGGACGATGTGATCGCCGTTTCCAATTCGACCGCCTACGGCCTGTCGTCCGGCGTCTGCACCAACCGCCTCGACGTGGCCACCCGCTTCATCAACGCGTTGCAGGTCGGCACGGTCAACATCTGGGAGGTGCCGGGCTACCGCATCGAAATGTCGCCATTCGGCGGCATCAAGGACTCCGGCCTCGGCTACAAGGAGGGCGTCTGGGAAGCCATGAAAAGCTACACCAACGTCAAAACCTACTCGCTCCCCTGGCCACAGGGCTGATCGTCCCCCGCGCGACGCCGCCCGGCCACGCCGCGGGTCTAGAGCGCTTTCCACTTGGTTTCGATCGAAGAAAGCGCTCTAGCCTCTTGTTTGTCGCATTTTCTGCACCAAACCGGTGTCCACTTTGGTGGACAATGCTCTAGACGCACAAACGCGGCCTGTACTCGGCATTCCATGCCATGCGCATCGCCATTCCACCCCTTTGGCGCCTCCCCAACCACCTCACTGCCCGTTTGCCCGGCAGAGCCCCAACCCCTTTTGCTGCGCACAGCTGTAGATCGCCGGTCGGTTTTCGTCGTAGTGTCACAGTCGGCATGCATGGGCGGGTATGCAAATGCATCATGTCTCAACACGGGAGGACTTATGCTGAAGAGATTTCTGGTGGCAGGCGCCGCGCTGGCCCTGAGTACCGCGGCGGTCATGGCACAAAAGACGCCACTCGCCGTCTATACAGCGCTGGAGAACGATCAGCTCAAGATATTCAAGGATACCATCGAGGCTGCCGTCCCTGACGTCGACATCCAGTGGGTCCGCGATTCGACCGGCGTGATCACCTCGCGCATCCTGGCTGAGAAGGCGTCACCCAAGGCCGACCTCGTGCTCGGGCTCGCAGCCTCGTCGCTGCTGCTGTTCAAGACCGAGGGCCTCCTCGAAGCCTACCAGCCCGCAGGCGCCGACAAGCTGAAAGAGGCCTACCACTCCAAGGACGGCTCCTTCACCGGCATGGACGCGTTTCTCGGCGTGATCTGCTACAATACGGCCGAAGGTGCAAAAGCCGGCACCACAGCTCCGAAAGCCTATGCGGACCTGCTCGATCCAAAGTTCAAGGGCAAACTGGTGATGCCGCATCCGGCATCGTCGGGCACCGGCTACCTGATGGTTGCCGCCTGGGTGCAGACCATGGGCGCGGACGCCGCCTGGAAGTTCATGGACGGACTGCACGAGAACATGGCGGTCTACACCCATTCTGGTTCTGCGCCGTGCGTGCAGGCGGCCAAGGGTGAGCGCCTCGCCGGCCTCGGTTTCGATATGCGCGGCGCCAAGGAAAAGTCTGCTGGCGCGCCCCTCGACGTCATCCTTGCGTCTGAAGGCGCAGGCTGGGAACTGGAAGCATCGGCCATCATGAAGGGCACCAAGAACCTCGGCGCCGCCAAGAAGGTGATGGACTGGGTTGCCAGCAAGCCGGCCAACGAGCTCTATTCGAAATATTACGCGCTCGTCGCCCATCCGGACGTGAACAACCTGCCGCCGAACTACCCGGCCGGCGCGGAAGCCAAGATGGCCAAGATCGACCTACAAAAAATGGCCGACGGGCGCGAGGCCATCCTCAAGGAATGGTCGAAGCGCTACGAGTCCAAAGCGGCTCCGAAGAACTGAGCTGTCGTGACGCAGCCGTCGTCGATACTCGGCGGCGCGCTGCGGCGCGTTGCACGCCTGTAGGTCAAGCCCTTCGCGCGACCCAAATTCGCGCGCACCGGTCGTGGATCGCTCGTCGCGGCGCGCGCCTTGACCCAATCTAAAGTTTCATGCGGTCGATCGGCCAATCGTGGCATGGCCGATCCTTGAGAAGCCCGCGCCCAGGTGAGACGTTGCATGCTCGACACCAAGCCTGACGCGCACGCAACGACCCGCCCGCTGCACCTCTCGATCCGTGGCGTCACCAAGCGGTTCGGTGCCTTCACAGCATTGCGCAATGTCTCCCTCGACGTCGCCAAGGGTGATTTTGTCTGCTTTCTCGGCCCTTCTGGGTGCGGCAAGACAACGTTGCTGCGTGCCATCGCCGGCCTCGACCGCCAGGATGAGGGCGCCATTATCATCGCCGGGCGGGACGTATCGCTGCTGCCCCCTGCCGCGCGGGATTTCGGCATCGTTTTCCAGTCTTACGCGCTGTTCCCAAATCTCTCGGTCGTTGACAATGTCGGCTATGGCCTGGTCAACAAGCGCATGGCCGCCGGCGCTATCGCCAAACGCGTCGCTGAATTGCTCGACCTCGTCGGCATGCCCGAGCAAGGGGGGAAATTTCCGAGCCAGCTGTCCGGCGGCCAACAACAGCGCGTAGCCCTGGCGCGGGCTCTCGCGACATCACCGGCGCTGTTGTTGCTCGACGAGCCGCTTTCCGCGCTCGACGCGCGCGTGCGAGTGCGCCTGCGCGATGAAATCAAATCGTTGCAACGGCGCCTCGGCATCACCACCATCATGGTGACGCACGACCAGGAAGAAGCACTCGCCATGGCCGATCAGATCGTGGTCATGAACGCGGGCGTCATCGAACAGGTAGGCACCCCGGAGGCGATCTATGTCGCGCCGAGAACGCCCTTCGTGGCTGACTTTGTGGGGCACATCACCTTCCTCGATGCCGTCGTGGCCGACGGCGGGCGGGCGCAGGTGGGGCCGCTGACGCTCGACGCACCGGCCGCAGCGGGACGGGCGCCCGGCACACCGATCCGCATCGGCATCCGCCCTGAAGAGATCCGGTTGCGCGGCGTGAGTGCGGCGACGCCAAATGCCTTCGAAGCCCGTATCAGCATCCTCAACTACCTCGGCTCCTATTGCCGCGTCGCGCTCACGCCGACCACCAGCGGCGGACAGGTCGTGCTTGCCGATCTTTCCTCCAATGCCATGCGTGATCTCGGCATAACCGACGCCCAAGTCCTCCACGTGGCGCTGCCAGCCGAGCGGTTGCGCGTGTTCGATGCGGCAACACCGGGAGATCTGTCGTGACGGCCGACGTCGAGGCAGCCGCCAGACCACGTCACATAGGGGTGCCGTCCGTTTGGCGCGAGGCGCTGGTTATGCGTCTGGCGATCGGGGCGCTGATTGTGTTTCTCACGACGGCGATCGCGTTGCCGCTGGGCGTGCTGCTGCTCAAGAGCTTCCAGAACAAAGCCGGCGCGTTTGTCGGGCTCGCTAACTACATCGATTATGCCACGACGCCCTCCCTGGTCGGCTCGCTATGGAACAGTGTTTGGGTGGCCGTCGTGACGATGCTGATTGTGGTGTCGACGGCGTTTGGATTTGCCTACGCCCTGACCCGCACACAGATGCCCGGGAAGGTCCTGTTCACAGCCGTGGCGATGCTGCCGCTGTTTGCCCCGTCGCTGCTGTCGGCGATTTCCGTCATCTACATTTTCGGCAACCAGGGCATGTTCAAGGGCCTGCTCGGCGCGGCGACCATCTATGGCCCGATCGGCATAATTATATCGGAGATGCTGTACTGTTTCCCCCACGCTCTCCTTATTCTGATCACGGCGCTGTCGCTGGCGGATGCGCGCCTTTATGAAGCAGCGGAGGCGCTGGCGACGTCGAGCTGGCGCACATTCTGGACGATCACGGTGCCGAGCGTGAAATACGGACTGGTGTCGGCGGCCTTCCTGGTCTTCACGCTGGTGATCACCGATTTCGGCATTCCAAAAGTGATCGGCGGGCAATTCAACGTGCTGGCGACCGACGCCTACAAGCAGGTCATCGGTCAACAGAACTTCCCCATGGGCGCGGTCGTCGGCTTCGTGCTGCTGCTGCCCGCGGCCCTCGCTTTCGCCGTCGACCGGCAGATCCAGAAAAAGCAGGTGGCACTGCTTTCGGCGCGGGCGGTACCACTCATTCCAAAACGCCGCCCGTTGGCGGACGCCTCGGCGTTCACCTATTGCAGCATCGTCGCCGCCTTGATGCTGATGGTGTTGGGCGTAGCGGTGTGGGCGTCGCTGATCACGTACTGGCCCTACAATCTTTCGCTGTCGCTGAAGTGGTACGACTTCTCCGAGTTCGAGCCGAACGGCTGGCAGCCCTATTTCACGTCACTCAAGATGGCAGGCCTGTGTGCTGTCTTTGGAACCGCGATCGTCTTCACCGGCGCCTATCTCATCGAAAAGGGACAGGGCCTAGCAGGCGCGCGCGCGGTAGCGCACCTGCTCGCCATGCTGCCTATGGCTGTGCCGGGGTTGGTGCTGGGGCTCGGCTATGTCTTCTTTATCAACGCGCCCTGGAACCCGCTGGGCATGTTCTATGGCACCGTCGCGCTGCTCGCCGTCAATTCCATCGCTCACTTCTACACGACCGCGCACATCACGGCCGTGACCGCGCTGAAACAGATCGACCGTGAATTCGAGGCCGTCTCGCAATCGCTGTCAGTGCCGTTCTATACGACCTTCCGCCGCGTCACGGTGCCTATCTGCATGCCCGCCATCCTCGACATCGCAGTCTATATGTTCGTCAATGCACTGACCACGGTTTCGGCGGTCATCTTCCTCTACGGCGCAAACACCAAGCTGGCCGCCATCTCGATCGTCCACATGGACGAATCCGGCATGACGGCCGCGGCGGCTGCGATGGCCACGGTTGTGTTGATGACCTCGATTGGCGCAAAGATCGTCCACCTGCTGCTCAATCGCTTCGTGTTCGATCGCCTGCAAACGTGGCGTCGCCGCTAGCCGGCCGCGCCGTCAACTCACGGTGCCGCCATGTCCGCTCGTTCCGCACCATCCCCCACGCAGTCAGAGTCAGACACCAATCAAACGAGCCGTCGCAGCCGCTGGCAGGCCGAGACACTGAACGATGCGACCCGCGCGATCCTCGACGCGGATAGCCGCGTTTTCCTCAAGCAATCCGTGTCGACGCCGTGCCTGAATGCCATCGCCAAGGCCGAAGGCATCTGGATCGAGGATACCGCTGGCCGCCGCTACATGGATTTTCACGGCAACAACGTCCATCACATCGGCTACGGCCATCCGCGCCTGAAGAAGGCCATCGCCGACCAGATGGATGCGTTGCCGTTCGCGCCCCGCCGCTATGCCAATACCGTGTCGACGGCGTTGGCGGAAAAGCTCACGGCGATCGCGCCGGGCGGCATGCGGAAGGTGCTGTTCACGACCGGCGGGTCTGACGCAATCGAGGTCGCCGTCCGCATCGCACGCACCGCCACCGGCCGGCACAAGACGCTGTCCTTCTGGGACGCGTTCCATGGGGCGGGCACCGGCGCTGCGGCCCTCTCGGGCGAGGCGCTGTTTCGCTCAGGCCCGGCCGCGCCCCTGGTCGCCGGCGCGACGCATGTGGCGCCCTTTGCGTGCTATCGCTGCCCCTACGGGTATGCGGTGGATACGAACGGCAAACCCAATCTCGAACTCTGCAAACTGCAGTGCGCGCGCATGGTCGACTACGTCCTGTCGCGGGAGACCGATGTCGCCGCTGTCATCGCCGAACCCGCCCGCGCGGTGCCCTACATTCCGCCGCCGGGCTACTGGCGCATGGTGAAGGACGCCTGCGAGCGTCATGGCGCGTTGCTCATATTCGACGAGATCCCGACTGGCCTCGGCAAGACCGGACGCATGTTCGCCTGCGAACACGACGACGTCGCGCCGGATATCCTGGTCTTGGGCAAGGCTCTCGGCGGCGGCATCCTGCCGATTGCCGCCGTCCTCGCGCGCGATGGGCTCGACGTGGGCGGGAATTGGGCATTCGGCCACTACACGCACGAGAAGAACCCAGTGACGGCGCGGGCCGCCCTGACCACGATCGACATCATCGAGAGCGAAGGGCTGGTCGAGAACGCCGCCAAGGTGGGCGCCATGGCGCTCGATCATCTACACACGTGGCGAACGAGGATACCGTGCGTGGGCGACGTGCGTGGACGCGGCCTGCTGCTCGGCATAGAACTGGTTCGCGACCAGACTGGCCAAGAACCGCACAACGACCTTGCTGAATACGTCCTCTATGCGGCGCTCAACCGCGGCTTATCGTTCAAGACGACGATGGGCAACGTTCTGACCTTGACGCCGCCGCTGACTGTGACGGAGGCTGAGATGTTCGAAGCCCTCATCATCATCGAGGGTTGTATCCGCCAAGGCCATCGCGAGCTGGGCACCTGACTGGAGAGCACGATGTCTGGAATGCTAACAGTGCAGGACCTCGACGCGCTGGTTGCAAAGGGCGCCATCGACACCGTTTTGGTGTGCATGGTCGACATGCAGGGCCGATTGATCGGCAAGCGGTTCCAGGCGGAATATTTTCTCGCCAGCGCCCACGACGAGACGCACGCCTGCAACTACCTGCTGGCCAACGACATCGACATGGAGCCGGTGCCCGGCTATCAGGCCGCCAGCTGGGACAAGGGCTACGGCGATTTCGTCATGAAGCCGGATCTGGCGACGCTGCGGCGCATTCCGTGGCTCGAGGGCACCGCGCTCGTTCTCGCCGACGTGCTCGATCATCACCATACGGATGTGCCGCATAGCCCGCGCGCCATCCTTAAAAAGCAGATCGCACGACTGACGGCGATGAAGCTGCGCGCGTTCTGCGCGTCGGAGCTGGAATTCTATCTGTTCGACGAAAGCTATGAGAGCGCGGCGACGAAACGCTTCCACGGTCTCAAGACTGCGGGCAGCTACATCGAGGATTACAACATCCTGCAGACCAGCAAGGAGGAGGGCGTGATGCGCGCCGTCCGCAAGGGGCTGCAGGGCGCCGGCATTCCGGTGGAGAACTCGAAGGGCGAGTGGGGGCCGGGCCAAGAAGAGATCAACGTGCGCTACGCCGACGCGATCGACATGGCCGACCGCCACGTCATCATCAAGAACGGCATCAAGGAAATTGCCCACCTGCAGGGTAAGTCCGTCACCTTCATGTCCAAGTGGCGCTACGATCTGGCCGGCTCGTCGTCGCACATCCACATGTCGCTGTGGGATATGGCCGGCAAGACACCCCTGTTCGCCGATCCAAAGGGCGAGTTCGGCATGACGGAGATGATGCGTCACTTCGTGGCCGGCCAGATCAAGTATGCGTCCGACATCACGGTGCTGCTGGCGCCCTACATCAACTCCTACAAGCGCTTCCAGGCCGGCACCTTCGCGCCCACCAAGACGATCTGGAGCCGCGACAATCGAACGGCCGGCTTCCGCCTGTGCGGCGAGAAAACCAAGGGTATCCGCATCGAATGCCGCATCGGGGGCGCCGATCTCAACCCCTATCTGGCGTTTGCCGGCTTGATTGCCGCCGGCCTTGCGGGCATCGAGGAGAAGCTCACTTTGGCGCCGCCGTTTGCCGGCGATGCCTACGCCGTCCGGGTGCTGACGGATGTGCCCAAGACGCTGCGCGAGGCGACCGAATGTATGGCGGGCTCCGAGTTCCTGCGCCGGGCGCTCGGGTCCGACGTTGTCGAGCACTATGTGCACACCGCCCGCTGGGAACAGATGGAATATGACCGCCGCGTCACCGACTGGGAACTGATGCGCGGCTTTGAACGGTATTGAGGATCACGTGGACGAGATTGTCTGTATTTCACCGATCGATGGGCGCGAGATCGCGCGGCGGACGCCTGCGACAGCCGAGGCCATCGAGCGCG
>JANYHP010000552.1 GCA_025359005.1 Hyphomicrobiaceae bacterium
CGGGTATCCGTGGGAGCAGGTCGCCGATCCTGCACACAAGGCATTCGTGGATGCCTACAAGGCAAAGTTCAACTACACGCCGCGGCTCGGGTCGATGCTCGGGTATCTGGTGGTCTACATGGTGCGTGATCTGGTCAACAAGGCGGGCAGCACGGACACCGACACGCTGATCGCGGCATTCAATGATGCAAAATTCGAGACGATCGTCGGGCCGGTCACCATGCGCGGTCTCGACCGGCAATCGAGCCTCGGCGGCTGGGTTGGTCTGACGACGCAGAAGGGCGGTCAGGGGGTGATGAAAGACTGGAAATTCGTCGACGGCGCCAGTGTGATGTTCTCGGAAGGCGACGTGAAAGCCGCGCAGAAGAAGTGAAGCACGTCCCTTCTCCCCTTCGCGAAGGGCGCAGGGGAGAAGGGACGCTTGAGCCCTCCGCGCAATGCCGCGTTCACCCAAGTACACCCCACGATGTCTCTTGCCTTCGTCCTTACGCAATTCTTGAACGGGTTGGCCGGCGCGGCGTCGCTGTTCATCGTCGCGTCGGGGTTGACGATCGTGTTCGGGGTGACGCGCATCGTCAACTTCGCGCACGGATCGCTTTACATGCTGGGCGCGTACGTCGCGGTGACCCTGATGGCGCCACTGCTGGATGTGTCACGATCGCTGCCGATGTTTCTGTTGGGGCTCGTGGTCGCCGCCCTGGTGACGGGGCTGCTGGGTGTGGCGATGGAAATGCTGCTGTTGCGGCGCATCTACAGATCACCGGAGCTGCTGCAACTGCTGGTTACGTTCGGGCTGGTGCTGGTGGTGCAGGATCTTGTGATCAGGGTGTGGGGGCCGTTGGAGATTCTTGGGCCGCGGGCGCCGGGCCTCAAGGGCGCGATCTCTGTGCTGGGGACGCCATTTCCGACCTATGATCTGTTCGTTATCGCGATGGGACTCGCGGTTTTCTGTGGCGTCTGGCTGCTGCTGTTTCGAACGCGTTTCGGCGTTTTAGTGCGGGCGGCGACGCAGGATCGCGACATGGTGGCGGCGCTTGGGGTCAATCAAGCGCGGTTGTTTACGGGGGCGTTGTTTCTCGGCGCGGCGCTGGCCGGGCTCGGGGGGGCGTTGCAGATCCCACGTGCGGCGGCGAGCCCGCAGATGGACATCGCAGTGCTGACGGACGCGTTCGTGGTCACGGTGATCGGCGGCATGGGGTCGGTGCCTGGGGCGGCGCTGGCCGCGCTGCTGATCGGGCAATTGAATGCGTTCGGCATCGTGGTGGCGCCGAAAAGTACGCTGGTGCTGGTGTTTTTGCTGATGGCTGTGGTGCTGGTGGTGCGACCGCAAGGATTGCTCGGCCGGCCGGAGCCGTTGGCGCTGCGGGTGGTGATGCCGGAGGGCTTTATCGGTCTGGCGCCGATGACGGCGCGCGGTCGGCAAGTCATCGCGGGTGTGCTTGCCGTGCTGGTGGCGTTGCCGCTGGTGGCGGATGCGTACACGTTGAAGGTGGCGATCGAGGTTTACGTGCTGGCGCTGGCGGCGTTTGCGCTGGCGTTTCTGATCGGCAATGGCGGGCTCGTGTCGTTCGGTCATGCGGCGTACTTCGGGATCGGCGCCTATGGTGCGGGGCTGGCGGTCAAGAAGCTCGGGCTCGGCATGGAGCCGGCGCTGGTGCTGGCGCCGCTGGCTGGCGCTCTTGCTGCGGCGGCATTCGGGTTTTTCATTGCGCGGCTCTCGGGCATCTATCTGGCGATGTTGACGCTGGCGGTGGCGCAGATCGCCTATGCGGCAGGCGTGCAGTGGGTCGATGTGACGGGCGGCGATAACGGTATCGTCGGTGTGTGGCCGGCGCGGTGGGCGGCGAACCGGGTGGTTTATTACTATCTCACACTGGCGTTGTCGGCGGCGGGGATCGCGGTTCTGACGTGTGTTCTCCATGCGCCGTTTGGCTATGCGCTCAGGGCGGCGCGAGACAGCGCGGTGCGCGCGGATGCGATCGGGCTCGATGTGGTGGCATTGCGCCGTCTGGCGTTCGTGGTGGCAGGGGCTGCGGCGGGCTTGGCCGGCGGGCTCTACGCGTTTTCCAAGGGCTCGATCGATCCGACGCTGCTGGCCATTCCGCAGTCAGTCGATTTTCTGGCGATGCTGTTGATGGGCGGTTTGCAGCATGTGGCGGGTGCGCTGGTTGGCGCTGCTGCGCTGCATGTGCTGCGCGATTTCGTGCTGCCGCTGACGGACATGTGGCGGATGCTGCTTGGTGCGTTGATCATCGGCATCGTGTTGGTTGCGCCGCAGGGGATCGTGGGCGGTGTGCTGCGATGGGCGCCGCGCTTTGCACGCGGCGGCCCATCATGACGCTGCTTGTGGTGTCGGGGCTCAGCAAGGCGTTCGGTGGCGTCGTGGCGGCGCGCGATGTGTCATTCACGGTGGCGCGCGGTGAGCTGGTCGCGCTGATCGGGCCGAACGGTGCCGGCAAATCGACGACGTTCAACATGGTGGGCGGGCAGCTGGCGCCGGATGCGGGCAGCGTCATGCTCGACGGCGCGCCAATCACAGGGTTAGCACCGCGGGCCATCTGGCGGCTGGGCGTGGGGCGAACGTTTCAGATCGCGCAGGCGTTCGTGTCGATGACGGCGGCGGAAAACGTGGCCGTGGCCGTGCAGAGTGCGGCGCGTCGGAGCTTTGGATTGGCAGGGTCCGCGCAGCGCGAGGGGCGTGACGTCGCGTTGGTGCTGTTGGAAGCGGTGGGGCTCACCAAGGTGGCGGATCATGTCGTTGCGACGCTCGCTTATGGCGATATCAAGCGGGTAGAATTGGCGATTGCGCTGGCGGGCGCGCCGAAACTGTTGCTGATGGATGAGCCGACGGCGGGGATGGCGCGTGGCGAGCGGCATGCGCTGATGGAGCAGGTTGCGGCACTCGCAAGGACCCGCGGGCTCGGTGTGCTGTTCACCGAGCACGACATGGACGCGGTGTTCGGGCACGCCGATCGCGTGCTGGCGTTGGTGGCTGGCAAAATCGTGGCGGAGGGCACGCCCGCGGCTGTGCAGGCTGACGAGGCGGTGCAGCGGCTCTATCTCGGTGCGAGCGGCGCGCGGATCGCCAAAGCTGCAGGTGTGCGGCGGGGGGCGCCATGACGCGCGATGCCGAAAACCCACCAATTCTGGAGGTTTCTGGGCTCGACGCGTTCTATGGACCGGCGCAGGCGGTGTTTGGCGTGTCGTTCACAGTGCGGCCCGGCGAAGCCGTGGCGTTGGTCGGGCGCAACGGGGCTGGGAAATCGACGACGCTAAAAGCGATCATTGGCCTTATCGAGCGCCAAGCGGCGGGCCTTATTTTTTCCGGCCACGATATTCGCGCGATGCCGACACACGCCGTCGCGCGGCTGGGGCTCGGCTATGTGCCGGAGGAGCGGCGTATCTTCACAGATCTGACAGTTGCGGAAAATCTCGAGGTGGGGCGATTGCCGGTGCGGGGTGGACGGGACGCATGGACGCCGGCGCGTCTCTACGAGATTTTCCCGAACCTCGCGATGATGGCGGGGCGCTCAGCGGGACGCATGTCCGGCGGTGAGCAGCAGATGCTGGCGATCGCGCGGACGTTGATGGGCAATCCGGACGCGGTGTTGCTCGACGAACCGTCGGAAGGTTTGTCGCCGCTAATCGTCGAGCAGATGGCGGTGGCGATCCAGCGCATGCAGCAGGATGGGTTGGCGATCGTGCTGTCGGAGCAGAACGTGGCGTTTGCAGCCGAGATCGCTACGCGCGCGGTGCTGCTGGAGAGCGGCGTTGTTACATTCGACGGGCCGATGGCAGACTTGCTGCAGCGGGACCATGACGCTGGCTAGCTTTTAGCTTGTCGCATTTTCTGCACCAAGCCGGTGTCCGCCTTGGTCGACAATGCTCTGATGCGCCAGGCCTGGGTTGCGGCGCGGGCGAGGAAGATCGCGTTGCCGATCAGATAGCGGCGGGCCATGCGACGCGGTTCCAACGCGAGGCGCCAAACCCATTCGCAACCGATGACGCGCATCATGTGCGGCGCGCGCTCGACGGTGCCGGCGAAGTAGTCAAACAAGCCGCCGACACCGACGAGCACGGGCGCGTTGAGACGGGCGGCATTCTGGGCAATCCACACATCCTGCAAGGGAACGCCCATGCCGACGAGAACAATGTCGGCACCGGAGGCATTGACGGCGGCGATGGCGGCGGTTTCCTCGGCGCTGCCGCCTGCGAAGTAACCGTGGTGGCTGCCGACGATGGCGGCGCCGAGGTCAAAAGACTGCATGCGTGCGCGGGCGGCGGCGGCGGTGCCGGGGCGGCCACCGATCAGAAAGATGGTGCGCCCGGCGGCGGTGGCGTCGGCGGCGAGACGCGGGAAAAGGTCGGTGCCGTTGACGTTGTCGGCGAGCGGGGTGCCGGCAAGACGAGCGGCGACAGCCATGCCGCTGCCGTCGGCGTAGATGCGATCGGCGGAGGCGACAATCGTGCGATAGGCGGGCGCTGTGGCGGCTTCGTTTATGACGTGAGCGTTGGCGAAAACGACGCGCGTCTTGCGACGATGGCGGGCGCGCTCGATGAGGTCGCGTGCCGCATCGGCGACCGTGGTGTCGTCGATGGCTAGATCAAAGAGGCTTATTTTTGCGGCGGCTTCGCCGGGGCGGCGCCACAGCACGCTCGAGCGCTTGGCGGGCACGAGGAGGCGCGCGGCGGATCGTTCGTCGCCGGCGCATTGGTCTGCGATCACCTGGATACTCACGTAAGGCACTCCACGCGTCGCATACTCGCATCGCGACGGGGTGGACGGTGGCATGGCAATGGCAAAGAAAGGGTTTTCAAAAGCCGTTAAAAAAGTGTGAATTTTGCGCCTCGCTGCTGCGCGGGCCATGGGGCCAAGCGGGCGTCGCGATGACTGTTTGTTGAAACGCAGGGGCTTATTGAGCGCGGCGGGTCGGTTCTTCACGCATCGTTTGCACTGATGGCTTTAGACTCGTCGCATGCGGCGCGGAATTTGGGGCGGCCGCTTGCCCTGAGGAGGGCGCGCCATGCGAGAGCCAAGCAAGTTGCCAGCGGTCAGCGTCATCATTCCCTGCTACAACGCGCGGGATACGATCGCTGTGTCGCTCGACAGCGCGTTGCACCAGTCGGTGCGTGATATCGAAGTCATCGTGGTGGACGACGGGTCGACGGATGGCTCGGCGGCATTGGTCCGTGCGGTGTCGCAACACGACAGCCGCGTGACGGTGATCGAGCAGGCTAACGGCGGCGTGTCGGCGGCGCGCAATGCCGGCATTCTGGCGGCGCGGGCGCGGGTGATTGCATTTTTGGATGCCGACGACTTGTGGGCGGCCGATCATCTGCAGACGCATCTGAGACGGCTCGAGTTGTCGCCGCG
>JANYHP010000582.1 GCA_025359005.1 Hyphomicrobiaceae bacterium
CGGCTGGCTCGAGAACAAATGTCGGCGCCAAAAGGAACACTAGCAAGCTCATGTTTCTAGTGTAGCTTTTGCATCTGACGTTTGGTTGCGAGCCAGGCCGAGGGCGAGTACCAAACGTCAGATGCGCTGCACTAGTGTTCCGGCGCCGGCATTTGCTACCCTTTGAGGCTGGCTCATGAGCAAATGTCGGCGCCATAGGGAACACTAGCAAGCTTATGTTTCTAGTGTAGCTTTTGCATCTGATGTTTGGTTGCGAGCCAAGCCGCGGGCGGGACCCAAACGTCAGATGCGCTACACTAGACGTCTACGGGATCACCACCGCCTTGTCGGTGACAATGTCACGCAACACGCGCAGCCGTTGACGCCAAACTGGATCAATGCGCGGTGGCGAGCTTCTGCAAGCCGGCGCGATCCACGATCGCCAGATGACCGCGCCCCGCCGTAATCCAGCCGCGCCTCTGGAATTCGTGCAACTGCCGGCTAACGACCTCCCGCGCCGTGCCTAGCTCTGCCGCAATCTGCTGATGCGTCATCGCAACCTGCCCATCCGCCGCCGCCCTGTCGAGCAGCTTTTGCGCCAACCGGATATCGACCCGTTGGAACGCCACCTCCTCGATCATCTTGAAGAGATGCGTAATGCGGCCACCGAACGCCGCGAACACGAAATTGCGGAATTCAGCCGAACGGCCGATCAGATCGTCGAACGTGGCCCGCGGGATGGCCACGGCCTCCACGGCGGTCTCGGCAATGCCCTCGGCCTGATAGGTTTCGTGCGCGAACAGGCACGCTGTCGTCATCGTGCAGCTTTCACCCGCCGCCACCCGGTAGAGCACGATTTCTCGCCCGCCCTCCGATACCTGCCGCACCATCACGGTGCCAGCCGTCAACAACAGATAGTTGCCCGGCGTCTGCCCCGGCCCGAAGATCCGCGTCCCCGCCGGCAACGCCAGCACCCGCGCCTCCCGGGCAAGCCGTTCCCGCACGCGCGGCGCCAACACGCCAAGCGCTGGAAACACTCCCAGCCAGCCAGCCCCACCAGCCGCCGTCATCGCGCGCTCCTCAGGGCCACAGCACCATTGGCGGCATCGACGACAGAATGCTCTCGACGTTACCGCCCGTCTTCAAGCCGAATGTCGTGCCACGGTCGTAAAGCAGGTTGAACTCCACGTAGCGGCCACGGCGGATCAACTGCTCGCGGCGATCCGCGTCCGTGAACGGCGTCGCCCAGTTCGCCCGCACAATCGCTGGATAGATGTCCCGGAAACGCCGCCCGACGTCCTGTGTGAATGCAAAAGCCGCCTCCCAGCCACCCTGGTCGGCGCTCGGCGTGAGGTGGTCATAGAAGATGCCGCCGATACCACGCGGCTCCTGGCGATGCGGCAGATAGAAATACTCGTCGCACCACGCCTTCAGCCGCGGGTAATCGGCAATCGGATGGGCGTTGCAGGCGGCCTCCATCGCTCCATGGAAAGCGATCGTATCAACATCTGTCTGCGTCCGCCGGCGGTCGAGCACCGGTGTCAGATCCGCCCCTCCGCCGAACCACCAGGTCGTCGTCTCAACCATCCGCGTATTCATGTGCACAGCGGGCACATGCGGGTTTTGCGGATGCGCGATCAGCGAAATCCCCGAGGCCCAGAAGCGGGGATCCGCCTCCGCACCATGAATCTGCTTGCGAAATTCCGGCGCAAATTCACCGTGCACGGTAGAGGTGTGCACGCCCACCTTTTCGAACACCCGCCCGCTCATGACGCTCATGACCCCGCCGCCGCCCTGCGGCCGCGTCCAGGGCTTGCGCTCAAATCTGGCCGGCAGCGAACCACCATGCGGTGCAACCGCCGGAAATTCGGCTTCCAAGACCTCAAAACTGGCGCAGATCTCGTCGCGCAGGCGCTCGAACCACGCACGCGCCTGCGCCTTGTAGGTGTCACTCGCAACTTTCTCGGCCATTTCGGACAGGTCCCTTTGGATCGCCCGGTTTCTATCGGCTCGACGACGATGGCACAACGGCACCGCGTCAACACGGCACCGCGTCAACGTAGGCCGAGACCATTGATCCCGATCAAATGCAACCGGCCATGATCAGGCCACAACGTCCAGCAGCCACAGAGGCCAACGAGCTAGTGCAGCGCATCTGACGTTTGGTACCCGTTTGCGGCAAGACTGGTGACCAAACGTCAGATGCAAAAGCTGCACTAGAAACCTAATGTTGCTAGTGTTCCTTGTGGCGCTGACATTTGCTCACCAACATGCCGCGAAGGGAAGCAAATGTCAGCGCCGGAACACTAGTGTAGCGCATCTGACGTTTGGTACCCGCCCGCGACTTGGCTCGAAACCAAACGTCAGATGCAAAAGCTACACTAGAAACATGAGTTTGCTAGTGTTCCTTATGGTTCCGACATTTGCTTGATACGTCGCGGAAACGGGAAGCAAATGTCGGAACCGGAACACTAGAGTTGC
>JANYHP010000583.1 GCA_025359005.1 Hyphomicrobiaceae bacterium
GCCACCCAAGCACGTATCAATCAGGCGCAGGCATAGCCCGTCATTGGCGGCAATGCCCGAAATCTGGCTTGTTTGGGTGGCCGCCTTCGCGGCCATGACGGTGGTTGGAGGCTGAGGTTGATGTTTACGCTCGTCGGTATCAGTCGTTCACATCGAGAACTGCTGGTGATCGCGATCCCGTGACCGCTGTGGTCACGGGATCGCATCGAGCATCGCCCGCAAGCGCCGCCCGCGGGTCGGGTTGAGGCTATCGATCCAGCCGACACGGCCTTCGAGGTGCGCTCGGAAGTCCCCATGGCCGTTGCGGTTCTCGGTGTCGAGGCCGTTGCGCCGGCAATTATGCAGCGTCGCCTTGAGGCGATCGTACTCGTCGCGCTTGGCATTCAAGTGTGCGTTGACGACGATGCCGGTGATCTGCTGGCGCTGCGATGGCGCCATGATCCGCGTCTTGCGCGCGTTGAGCGCATAACCCTCGTCGAAGGCGATGCTCGCCGCGGCATCGATCAGGGAATGTGTCCGCTTTGCAAAAATCGCGTCGCCCGAAAAAGTCAGATCGTCGGCGTAGCGGGTGTAGCAGGCGTCGTAGGTTCGGGCGAGGCCGGCAAGCCGCAGGTCGAGGCGGCGGGCGACCAGATTGGCGAGCGCCGGTGAGGTTGGCGCGCCCTGCGGGAGATGTGGTTCTCGATAGATGCGGAATGCGTCGCGACTGTGCCGGGCGCGGTTGGGGATCTGGTCGAACACCGTATCAGGTGTCACCGTGCTGCACAGGCCGGTCAGCACGCGCGCGGCCATGTACGGATAGCCGAGGCAGCGAAATAGCGCGTGCACCCGCCCGAGCGGGGTCGTCACAAAGAAGTCGGCAATGTCGAGGCAGACGACGGCAGCAGCCCCGACATGGTGTTCCGCGCTGCTGCGGCATGATCGGCCGGTGACAAACCCATGCACGGCATCGTGCACGGGCACGTGATCGAGAATGCCGTGCAGGATGCGCCGCTGAATCGTCTTGAGGCGCGGCTTCGGCGCTTCGATCAAGCGCGGCAGCCCCGCCTTCTTGGCATGGAACGCGCAGGTGTAGTGCTGCAGATTGCGGTTCCGCGTGCGGCCATGCTGGCGGGTCTCGTCGGTAAACCAATCGAGGTGCTCGATCGGCAGGTCGAGCCATCGCGCGACATCCCCCGACGTCGGGAGGCGCGGAATATCAAGCTCTGAGATCGGGCCGAGTGGTGTGAAGCGCGGCGATTTCAGAACCATCCGGATCGGCGTCTCGCGCCGCAGCAGGGGGCCGGCGGCACGTTCGAAGGCGGGCGCGTCGAGAACGATCTGCGCGAGCACCTTGGTGGATGGGGGGTAGTCGGTCGAGACGCGGGCGAGAACTTCGCGGACGAGAGATTGCTGCGATTCTTGGGTCGAAGTACCGAGAACGGTCGCCAGCCGCCGTTCCATGGCCTCCACGGACCACACGCCGCCGATGAAGGTTGCCGCGATGTTGCGGGCTATTGTGCGGTGTCGGGCTGTTTGCATGCGGCTCGCTTGTGTGACGGCGCGGCGGCGAGCGCGTCAACTTACCGTGTCGTGCGAGGGCAAACGGTAGGGGACGCCTACCCGAGGCCCTCGCTGCGTCCTGTCGAAGGTGATGCTGTCCCCTGGGGTAGCCCCAGAGAGCCCGGTTATCCCGGACGACTTGACGCGCTCGCCACGGTCGACAGTAGCGTCGTGCACGTCCTTTGTCACCGGTTGTCGTGGGAACTGTTGTCGTGGGCACTCAGTGCGCGCGCTGCCACCCGTTCCGCGCCAGCCGATGGTTTGGCCGCGTCACCCCGAGATTTCAACGATCCGGCCGGCAGCATGCCACCGCGCGTCAAGGCGCCCTGGGCGTCTTGGCAGGGCTTTTTTTTGTCAATGCAATGCTGATGCCGCACAACTCCTTGATCGCGGCCACGATCGGCGTGCGTGAGACGTGCCGAAGGCGGCCCTCGCGGGCGGTTGAAAGGTCTGAAGTGATTCAACATTCTCTCAGGCGCCGATGCAACAATCCCCAAGCGCCGCGAGCGATCGCATGCCTCGCTTGCACTGCCACGGTAAACTGTCTATAGACCCGCTCGCGCTGCTCCCTTCGTCTATCGGTTAGGACACCAGATTTTCAATTTGGTAAGACGGGTTCGACTCCCGTAGGGAGCGCCAAAACTATATTTTTCAATGAGTTAGACGAAAAATGGGATCCTTTTTAGAGGGAGCGTCAACCTGTCCC
>JANYHP010000670.1 GCA_025359005.1 Hyphomicrobiaceae bacterium
CGTGCGTATTGAACAGCGCCAGTTGCTGGCCGCCATGGACGAGATCGTCGGTGTCGTCGATGTCGAGCACGATGCTCGCCGGCGGCACGGCGTAACCGTCGAGATAAAGATCGATCGTAAGCGTCTCCCCATGACTACGGCCGTGGCGGGTTGGCCTGTGGCGCGAAGCGCCTGATTGTAACTGTCCTTACGACTGGTCTTAAGGACGACAATGACCAAGTTTCCCGAAGTCATCAGCACGGTCCAGCGTACCCACCCGGTGACGACCGCCCTGTTCGGCAGACGTGAAGCGGGGCACTGTGACGATGGTTGGTCGTCGCAGGAGATAGGTCCGTGCCTACGTCTGGACATAAGACTTCGCGTGATTTTTCGACATTAGTGGCGCGGCGCATGTGGACGGATGACGACAAGCGACGACTGGTGGCCGAGATGTCGGTGCCGGGCGCGAACGTCTCCGAGATTGGGCGGCGGCATGGCGTTGCCAACAGCCTTCTCTATCGTTGGCGGCAAGAAGCGGAACTGGCCACCAACGATATAGCGAGCGAGCAGCCGCGATCCGTCCCTGAGCCGAGTGTTGCGCCTGTTTTTGTGCCTGTCGCGCTTACGACTCCGCCCCGCACGCAATTGCCGCCGTCGAAAACCATTACGCCGTGCACATGCCCACCAGGTACGGGCGTAACGCCGAAAACTATCGGCACTCTCGATATCGTCCTCACCAACGGCCGGTCCGTGCGTGTCAAAACTGATGTGGATACGGCAGCGCTGGTGCGCATCGTTTCTGCGTTAGAGCGGGCTGAATGATCCCGGTTCCTTCTGGTGTGCGTGTGTGGCTGGCCACGGGGCACACGGATATGCGGCGCGGTTTTCCGGGGCTCGCACTGATGGTGCAGGAGACGCTGAAGGCAGATCCGCACGGCGGTCATCTGTTCGTGTTTCGCGGGCGGCGCGGCGATCTCGTGAAGATCATCTGGCACGATGGACAAGGCGCATGCCTGTTCTCGAAAAGGCTGGAGCGCGGGCGTTTCATCTGGCCGACGCCGACGGAAGGCGCGGTGACAATATCGGCGGCCCAGTTGGGTTACATGTTGGAGGGAATCGATTGGCGCGCTCCACAAAAAACATATCGGCCTGAGATCGCGGGATAACGCGAAACAGTGTAAAATAGAGAAATGGCGCTTGATCCCGCGACACTTCCAAACGACATCGCCGCGCTCAAAGCGTTGCTCATCGCCGCCGATGTGCGTACGCAAACGCTGGACGGCCAAGTCGCACACTTGAAACTTGTGATCGCGAAAATGCGGCGCGACACGTTTGGCACGTCGTCGGAGAACAGCGCGCGGCTGATGGATCAACTGGAGCTGCAGCTCGAAGAGTTGATCACGATGATCGCCGACAACAAGGCGGCGGATGCGATCGCGATACCGGTGCCAGCTGCGACCGAGGCAGCAGAAAAGCCTGCACGTCGGCCATTGCCGTCGAACCTGCCACGCGAGCGCTTCGTGCACGCAGCGCCTTGCGCGTGCGGGCATTGCGGCAGTGATCGTCTCCGCAAGCTTGGTGAGACCACCACCGAAACGCTGGAGCACGTGCCGGCGACGTGGAAGGTAATCAGCCATGTGCGCGAAAAGTTCAGCTGCCGCGCGTGCGAGAGAATCACGGAAACGCCTGCGCCATCGCATCCGATCGCGCGTGGCCGCGCTGGCCCGCAATTGCTGGCGCACATCCTGTTCTCAAAATACCGCGCACATCTGCCATTGAACCGACAGAGCGACATCTACGCGGCACAAGGCATCGAGCTCGACGTCTCGACGATGGCGGATTGGGTCGGCGCGTGTTCCGCGACGCTCGCGCCGCTGGTTGCCGAGATCGAACAGCACGTGCTGTCAGCCGAGCGCATCCACGCCGATGACACCACTGTGCCGGTGTTGGCGAAGGGACAGTGTACGACGGGCCGTTTGTGGACCTATGTGCGCGACGATGCGCCGTTCGGTGGCGGCGCAGCACCGGCGGCGCTGTTCCATTACTCCGGCGATCGCGGCGGCGCGCACCCGCAAAAGCATCTGGCCACCTACAGCGGCCTGCTGCAGGCAGACGCGTACTCCGGCTACAACGCGCTCTATGCCGAAGGCCGCACGCCGGGCCGCATCTATGAAGCCGCGTGCTGGGCGCACGGACGCCGCAAGTT
>JANYHP010000626.1 GCA_025359005.1 Hyphomicrobiaceae bacterium
CCCAACGCATCGTCGGCGCGCTGGGTGGCTGGCTCACCCCCGCCTATGCGGGCAGCCTCTGCCTCGACATCGATCTCGACGACATCCCGGCGCTCGCCAGCGAGCAAGACACCCTCTGGTCCCGCCTCACTTCGCTAGCACGCCTCCGGCATGACGCCGCCACCTTCCTCACCCCCGACGAAAAACGCTCCGCCGCCGGCTACGGCCCCATGGGCAGCCCCGTCTCACCCGAATCCGACAACCAAAAGTTCAATCCGGGCCAACCCCGCGCCCCCTCCGGCCGCCCCAACGGCGGCCAATGGACCAAGCCCGGCGGCGACAGCGGCGGCGATGGTGGGGGTGCAGCCGGTGACAGCAGCACAGGAAATGACAACGGCGATTCTGGAAACATTGGCGAACTTGGAAGCGGATTAGGAGATCGCCTCGATACGCCGCTTCCGGACTTCGGCGAAAGTGTTGATGCACCGACACTGCCTAGACGTGACAACGAAAGGCCACGACAAGTAGCAGATCGAATAGACGATAAGTACAATGTGGTCTTAAGCCAGGAGGAGAATAACGGCGGACACACAATCCGTGATCACGTTGGCAAGTCAGACGCATATTTAGTTTCCGAGGTGGAGAGTAATACATACGAGTTGCGCGGCTCAGTCGTCGCAGGAAAGCTGAAGGAAAGCACTTTCGTTTCAGTCGAGTCAGCAAACGATTTTGTAAACAGAACATTGGAAAGAAATATTGAAAAGGTGGATCGCGTGGCGAGTGGTCAGAGTGACTACGAGATCCTGAACGCGCGGTTTGGGTACCCCACCGGGAAGGAAGCAAATCGTGACACTGTAGTCGGTCCGATATCGATCCGCGATACGTACGAAGTCAGAGTGATGATAAAACATGACTCCCGATCGCTGTACGGCTATCAAGTATTTACAGCATTTCCATACAATCGAATCCCAAAGTGAGTTATGACATGACAAATGCACCGGCAGATTTCCGAGATTTCGTTTTGGGTTTCGATCCTCGGAACGTGAAGTCCGCAACAGACCTGGATGTATGGATTGCAACATACATTTTGTCTTTTTCTGCGCCACAGCGTGGAGTTGTTAAGTCCTACCTTGATGAACTCCTTAATAATGGAGCGACCGACGCTGAGCTGGAGAAGGTCTGGATGATGGACGGTCCAACCTTTGGTGCAAGCAAAGGGGGGTATCGCGCGTTCCTCCAATTAGTCCGCAGCAGGTTCTGACGCCACGTCGGCAATCCCGGCGACAGCACCTTCTCCAACTACCACCCCGTGCGCGGCGCAGCGTGAAGCGTAGCGCAACGGTGCACCGCAGACACGGGGCAACCGCACCTTCTGGCGCTCCACCGTCCTGCCCCTCGCCCAACGCATCGTCGGCGCGCTGAACGGCTGGCTCACCCCCGCCTACCCCGGCACCCTCTGCCTCGACATCGACCTCGACGACATCCCCGCGATCTCCATCGAGCAAGACAGCCTCTGGACCCGCCTCAACACCGCCACCTTCCTCACGGCGGACGAGAAACGCACCGCCGCCGGCTACGGCCCCATGGGCAGCCCCGTCCCGCCCGAATCCGACACCCAAAAGTTCAGCCCCGGCCAACCCCGCGCCCACTAGGTAACTACCCAGCTGGACGACCCTCAGGGTGATGTGCGATAAATGATTATGCTGGACGAACGCGTGACAAGCCACAGCGCGCCACCCCGCGCGCAATCGAATGCCGTGTTTCATCAAGGCCGCGCGATAACTCAGAGATGCGCTTATATCGCGATGGCATTAAACTCCGGGTTTTTGCCTACGCTCGCCCCGGAATAATCCCCGCGCCGCGATAGCCACCATCCACCGCCAATATCTCGCCGGTGATATATCCAGCCGCCGTGCTGTCCAACAGAAACGCCACCGCCGACGCAATCTCTTCCGGTATGCCATAGCGCGCCATCGGCACATACCGCATATACAGCGCCCGGTCGGCGTCCGAATGCACTTGCTTGACCATCGGTGTTTCAATGGGGCCTGGTGCGATCGCATTCACCCGGATGCCAAATTGCGCCAGGTCGTTGGCCAGCACCTGTGTCATCGTCACCACCGCGCCTTTCGATGCCCCATACGCCACCCGCCCTTTGCTGCCCCGCAGCCCTGAGATCGATGCTATGTTGACGATCGCCCCACCCGATTGCGCCGCCTTCATCGCCCGCGCCGCCGTGCGCGCCACGATGAAACTGCCGATCACATTCACATCGAGGATGCGCTTGAACAGATCCACCGGCGTATCGAGCGCGGGAATATCGGCCGCGATGCCGGCTGAATTGACCACCCCATCAAGGCGGCCGAATTTTGCGACCACTGCCTCCACCACCCGCTCGATCGCGCCCTCGTCGCACACGTCCGCGGCCAGCCCCAACACATCGGGCGATTGCGCGAAGGTGCGCCGCACCTCAGCCAGCGCCGCCTCGTCACGGTCGAGCGCCGCCACCCGCCAGCCCTTCTTGATCAGAACGTCGACGGTCGCCCGCCCGATGCCCGATGCCGCCCCCGTCACCAGCGCCACCGGCTTGCTCACCTGCTTTGTGTCCGTCATATCTGCCTCCACGGTTCCAACCGCTCATGCCACGCCCGACGTCCAGCGACAAACCGCCGAGGCCGCCATGCCCGCCGACCTCATCAACCTGCGCCGCGCCCGCAAGCAACGCGACCGCGCTGCCCGTGAGGAGCAGGCAGCAGCCAACCGCGTCAAGTTCGGCCGCACCAAGGCCGAGCGCCAGCAGACCGCCGCCATCGATCACCTCGACCGGCGTCGGCTCGATGCCCAGAAAATCGATGCCCCAGCCAACCCCGCCAAGCCGGACGACGACCCCGGCCGCACCCGATGAAACCGGAAAAGCGCTCGTTCACCATTGCCGGTCATCGCACGTCGATCAGTCTGGAGGCGCCGTTCTGGGAGGCGCTCCGCGACATCGCCGTCGCACAGGGTCTGCCGCTGGCGCGCCTCGTCGCCACGATCGATGACGACCGCGGGCGCACCAATCTGTCGAGTGCTGTCCGCGTTCATATCCTGGCCCATTATCGGGGGCCCACAACCAAGGAACCTGCAACTTGACAGGGCCAACGCGCCCTCGCATAAACCCGCCGACCAACGAATTGGCGCGGTATCTTCCGATCCCGCCGCCGGGCGCGTAGCACAGCGGTAGTGCGTTCCCTTCACACGGGAGAGGTCACAGGTTCAATCCCTGTCGCGCCCACCACTTTTGTTTGTCGCTTCCTACTTCCCTAAGCGGGAGCCGGCCGCAAGCGACGCAGCCGTCACCATCCAATTTCTCAAACCTCGAAGAACCAACCCGCAGGGCCGATAAGCGCGCCCTTGCGTGCGTCAGCCACCGTCGCGGCCACTTGCTGCGCTGTCCTGCGCGCCGGCCCCTTCAAATCCTGACCGTCCAGAAGCCCCGTCAGCGACGGCCGGCTCATCGCGAGCTCGTCGCCGCACCATCGCAGAGAGTTTCCCCATGGCTCAAGCTTTCCATACTCAAGCCGTCCATACTCAAGCCGCAACCGACTTCGAACAGAAGTTCACCGCCCTCGACCTCAAGCCCGCCGCCGGCACCGGCGTCTTCGAAGGCTACGCCGCTCTCTTCAACCGCGAGGATCTCGGCCACGACATCATCCTGCCCGGTGCCTTCGCCAAATCGCTTGCCGTCCGCAAGGCCGCAGGCGTGCGACTGCTCTTCCAGCACGATCCGGCCGAGCCCATCGGCGTCTGGGAGGAGTTGCGCGAAGACGCCTATGGCCTCTTCGCCAAAGGCCGCCTGCTGACCGATGTCGAGCGTGCCCGCGAGGTGCTCACGCTCATGCGCGCCGGCGCCGTCGACGGGCTCTCCATCGGCTTCCGCGCCAGCCGCGCCAGCAAGGACGCCAAAACGGGCATCCGCCGCATATCGGAGATCGACCTCTGGGAGATCTCGGTCGTCACTTTTCCCATGCAACCCGATGCGCGCATCCGCGCCGTCAAGACGCGGCCCTTCGCCGGCCGCCCGCCTTCTCCCCGCGAATTCGAACGCTGGCTCACGCACGACGCTGGGTTCAGCCGTTCCGAGGCCCGCGCGCTCATGGCGCACGGCCTCAAGGGTCTCACCACCGCGCGCGATGCCGGTGGCGGGGCTCCAGACGCCGCGCGCCTGCTCTCAACGATCCAGGCCGCCACCCGTCTCATGCAGCAGTCGGGCTCCTCGTACGCCTGACCATTTCGCTCGCGCGAATGGGGCTGCCGTCCCATGCCCCGCCCGGAGGGACACCCTCCGGACCACCCGCCTTTTGTTTCTTC
>JANYHP010000672.1 GCA_025359005.1 Hyphomicrobiaceae bacterium
CCGACTTCATCACGCCGAAGTCCGAAGTTAGCCGTGCCTTTCGGGACGCCACGCTTGATCTCGCCCGCGATTGTCCGTTTGCGCGGCGGTTGGTCAACAGCGGGCGACTCTCGGTGCCGGCAACGTACGCCTTCTCGCCACTCAACACGCCGGACCGTGACTGCTTCGCCGGTTCCCTACAACCCGGCACGTCGATGCCGGATGCGCCTGTGCGCGTGGCAGGCACGGCTGGTTGGTTTCTGCGGCACTGCGGGGGCGGCTTTTCGCTCGTTGTCTTTGGCGAGGCGGTAACGCTGCCACCGCTTCCTGTGCCGCTGCGCGTGATCGTGGTGACGCTGCCTGGCGTGCCTATGGATGCGCCCTTCGCAACCGTCTGCGAGGATGCCGAGGGACTGCTCGCCAGCCGCTGCGATGCCACCTCGGGGACGGTCTATCTGATCCGTCCCGACCAACACGTCGCCGCACGCTGGCGTGGCTTTAATGCGGCGAGCGTCGCCGCCGCCATCGACCGGGCGCTGGGCAAGCCGGACGCGAAATCATGACAGGACCGCTCAACATCGACCCCAATCTGGCGCACCCGGACGACGTTTACGAAGCGCTCATCGCCCTGCATCGTGACTTGACGCTCGAGCAGAGCCAGAGTGTCAACGCCAAGCTGATCCTGCTGCTGATCAACCATATCGGCGACCGGGGCGTGATAGAGGCGGCCTTCGCCCGTGCCCGCGCCGGCGCGGTGGCGCAGAAATCCTGACCCCATGCACCAGTCGCTGCGACGGCTCTTGAAGCGGGCGGTTGGGTGGGGCACATATGGGTTGCCGCACGCGCTCCGGGGCGTGTCGTGAACCTCTTGATCCCGAACGGATTACACGGCGATGCGTTACGACGACAGCGACAAGCAGAGCACTAACGTCGAGGATCGCCGCGGCGACGCCGATTCCGGCCTGGGTGGTGGCGGCGGCCTCCAGATCCCCATGGGTGGTGGCGGCATGGGGCTGACCACGATGCTGATCGTCGGCGCCATCATGCTGCTGTTCGGCTTCAATCCCCTGGATATCCTGACCGGTGGCGGTGGTGGCGGCAGTATGCCCAACCTGCCGCAGCACCCCCGTGTAGATGCCGGCAGCCGCGGTGGCGGCGGCCTCAGCCTGCCCAACATTCCGGGCCGCGACGGCCAGTCCGGGACCACCCGGCCGGTGTCGCACGCCGAAGATCCCATGAAGACGCGGGTCTCCCAGGTGCTGCACGATACAGAGGAAGTGTGGACGGATGTGTTCCAGTCCATGGGCCGCCAGTACGTGCCGCCGAAACTGATCATTTTTTCGGGCGCCACCCGGACCGGCTGCGGCGTCGGCCAGACGCAAATGGGGCCATTCTATTGCCCGGTTGATCAGCGGGTTTATATCGATCTCGCCTTCTATGACGAGTTGAAGCGCCGCTTCAATGCGCCGGGCGATTTCGCCCAGGCCTACGTGGTGGCGCACGAGGTCGGCCATCATGTCCAGACGCTGCTCGGCATCTCCGACAAGGTGCAGCAGATGAAGGCACGTGGTGGCGAGAAGCAGGCCAACGCCGTCCAGGTGCGCATGGAGTTGCAGGCCGATTGCTTTGCCGGCGTTTGGGCCGCGCGCGATTACCAGATCCATCGCCAGCGCATTGAGCCGGGCGATATCGAATCGGGCTTGAACGCTGCCTCACAAATCGGTGACGACACGCTGCAGAAGCGCTCGCAAGGCTACGTCGTGCCGGAAAGTTTCACGCACGGCAGTTCGGCGCAGCGCGTGGCCTGGTTCAAGAAGGGCATGCAGACCGGCGAACTCAAGGCGTGTGATACCTTCAATTCGCAGGAGTGACGTCTGTTGCCTTGCCGCCGCGGCGCTGTCAGAGCGGCGCGCCGGCAAAATCGGTCATGCGGCAGGTCACGCCGCGTGAGCGCAGCAATGTGCAGGCCTTCTGGGCGTCGAGATCGGACGCGAACGGTCCGGCGATGAGTTGCACGATGTTGCCGTTGCCAGCGGTTTGTGTACGGGGCTCGAGCGGGCCGAGAACCGCGCCATGGTTCTGCGTCAACACGTTCCAGCTCAGCCGCACTGCGTCGAGTGAGGGACCCGACGCGACAAGCAGGCCTGGCTGACGATGCGCGGTAGGGTTGGCTGGATCGGAGGCGATGCTACCGGTGCGGACGGCGCTGGCAGCCGGGGCCTGTTTGCCCTGCTTGACTTCGGCGCGGGTGGGTTGTTGCGCGACTGCTCCCGGTAGGACGATCGGTTGCGCCAACACGACGCCCGGCATCATTTGCGCAGCCTTTGGTGGCTCTGACGCTGGCGCAGCCGCATGGGGCGCCGGTTCGTCCGCGAGCACGGTGCGGTTGGTAGGCCGCTGGCCATTATTGCCTGTTAGCTGCGGCGCAGCGGCCTGTTGCACCGGCTGCACGGCGGCGGCAGCCGGTTGGGCCGCTTGCGCAAATCCGTTGAGGCGCGATTCCGTGGCCGCCACGCGCGCCGTGGTCGCCTGCTCACGGGAGTCGAGGTTCGCGGTGACGGTGCGCAGTTCGGCCACGTCAGCGGCAATGCGCTCCAAAGCCTCGGTGACCGGTGCCATCACCACGTCAAAATTAGAACTTCGCTGCCACGCCATGCCGGCGACATAGGCCGCAGAAACGGCGCCGAGCCCTGCCCATACGGCGATATACCGCCAGCGGGCCGCTGATCCCGTCGCCGGCCGTCCGGAACTCGATCCGATGCCGTCCTTACGGGCTGCGATGATCTCGGGTCTCGGGACAGCCAAATCCGGGGCCGCGGGGGCGTCTGTCGCGTCTGGGCGCTGCGCGTCACGCCAAGCCTGTGCGCTGAAGCGGTTATCGGTTGACCGCGCTTGCGCCGGCGCGCGCGTGGCGTCGACACGCAATGGCGCCCGCTCAAGTCGGGTTGCGTCGGTGCCGGCGCGCGGAGCAGCAGGGCGCCGGTCAGGCGCGTCTGGCGGCATCGAGAGCGAAGGCGTAGCGAAGGGCGAATGGCGTGTCATGGGCGCAGCTCACGGTGCGAACGGCGACGCAGGACACGAAAAAGAGCCGAATCGTTGATTAACTAAAGCTACGGTGACAAGGCTGTCGCGCGCGGTCAACGGAGCGTTCCGGCACAGTGCGCTTTATCGGTGGAAAGATGACACATGCCGAGGGGCTTGCGGATCAGTCGTGAGAACATCGATATGCTGATTGTGGGGCGCGCGGATCATCCGAGCTGGCGCGTCCTTTGCTTGCACTTGCCTTGTGACCAAGTGCTGGCGGGCCCGGAGCGCTTCCGCGCGCCCGGATACGTGGCTAAATTATTCCTTCCGAGCGCCGAATGATCGCACCGTCCTCCCGCCCCTTCCTCACCGTCGTGCTGGCTGCCGGAAAGGGCACCCGCATGAAGTCCGATTTGCCGAAGGTCATGCATTCGGTTGCCGGCCGGTCGCTGCTTGGCCACGTTTTGGCTGTCTCGGCTGACGTCGGCAGCATCGCGACGGCCGTCGTGGTTGGCCCCGAAATGCCTTCCGTTCGTGCCGAGACCGCGAAACAGGCGCCAGGTGCGGTGGTCTTTGAGCAAGTCCGCCAGCGCGGCACGGCCGATGCCGTGCTTGCTGCACGGGCGGCGATAGCTACTCATTCAGGCGATGTTCTGGTTATGTTTGCCGATACGCCGCTGATTGCGAGCGATACGGTCCAGCGTCTGTTACAGGCGCTCGACCAGGGTGCTGAAGTCGCAGTCCTCGGTTTCCACGCCAAGGACCCGACAGGCTACGGGCGGCTTGTCACCGACGGCATCGTCGGCAACGGTGCCGCCAATCTGCTGGCCATCCGCGAGCATAAGGACGCTTCGACAGCCGAACGCCAGATCGACTTCTGCAACTCGGGAGTGATGGCGTTCCGGACCACGAACCTGCTCGGCATTCTCGACCAGGTCGGCACGGCCAACGCCTCGGCAGAATTCTACCTGACCGACGCCATCGCCATCATGCGCCGTGAGGGGCGCCGCGCGGTTGCCGTGGCCGGCAACGAGGAAGAGATGCTCGGCGTCAACACGCGCGCCCATCTGGCGCAGGCCGAGGCAGTCTTCCAGCGCCGCGCCCGTGCCCACGCCATGGCTGAAGGCGCCACCTTGATCGATCCCGATACGGTGTGGTTTTCCTTCGATACGCGCATCGGCCGCGACGTGCTGATCGAGCCCAATGTGTTTTTTGGTCCTGGCTCGACCGTCGGCGACGGCGCCATCATCCATGCCAGTTCGCACATCACCGGGGCAAGCGTGGAGGCGGGCGCCGAGATCGGCCCCTTCGCCCGCCTGCGTCCAGGCACGCGGATCGGCGAGGGCGCGAAGATCGGCAATTTCGTCGAGGTCAAGAACGCGACGTTCGAGAAGGGCGCCAAGGCAAACCATCTTGCCTATATTGGGGACGCTCGCGTGGGGGCCAAGGCAAATATCGGTGCTGGCACGATTTTCTGCAACTATGACGGGTTCTTCAAGTACAAGACCGATATCGGCGCCGGCGCTTTCGTCGGCTCCAATTCGTCGCTCGTCGCCCCAGTAAAAATTGGTGACGGCGCTTTCGTCGCGTCCGGCAGCGTGGTCACCAGGGACGTGACCGCTGATGCCCTGGCTGTGGCACGCGGCGTGCAGGAAGAGCGACCGGGATGGGCGACCAAGTTCCGTGCCTTGATGGCCGCGCGCAAGGCCCGTGGGTAAGAGCTTGGGCGGTGGCGCCTGTCGTCCTGGCCAAGGGGACTTCGAAGCGTGTCGACGCAACGGATGCAACCCCTGGACACACGGTTTGAATTGCACTGTTGAACGATGTGTGTTTACGGCTCTCGGAATTCTAGCGCCCGAGTCCCCGACAAGGCCATCGATGAGCGACTTGCGCTCGTTGTCCCTAGCGTCTCTGCTTTTTTGTTTAAGCGTCAAGAACGAGGACTGAACCCATGTGCGGCATCGTCGGCATTCTCGGCACAAAGCCTGTAGCCATCGACATCGTCGATGCGCTCCGTCGTCTCGAGTATCGCGGTTATGATAGTGCAGGGATTGCCACCGTCGAGAACGGCCACCT
>JANYHP010000006.1 GCA_025359005.1 Hyphomicrobiaceae bacterium
CGGACACTTGCAGTGTGCACGCCTTTTCCGGGCACGGCGGCATAACTTTCCGCGACGCCCACGTGGCGTGCTGCCGGCAAAGGCATGGTCGCCGGGCCCGATGGCGTTGCAACCGTCGTCATCGCCAGATGAGGGTGCGCCGCCAGCCCGTGCACATCGTTGACGCGACCATAGGCGATTTCGGCTGTGTCCAGCGCCGACGCAAGCGCATCGATATCCCGCTCGGCGAAACAGGCCGCGATCAAGCCGTCCATTTCTGCGCGGTTGGCGACGCGGGCCACATTGGTGGCCATGCGGGCGTCAGTCGCCAGATCGGCACGGGCCAGGATCTTATTCGCAAACATCACCCACTCGCGATCGTTCTGGATGGAAATGAGGATCGGCACCCCGCCCCGCGTATCGAACACGCCGTATGGCGCGACGGTCGGGTGCGAAAAACCCACGCGCATCGGTGGCTTTCCGCCTCCCGCCTGTAACAGCGGTACACTCATCCATTCCGCCATTGATCCAAACAGCGAGACCTGCACTTCCCCGCCTTCCCCCGTCTTCGCTCGCCGCAGCAGCGCCTCCAGAATGCCCTCGTAGGCATTCATGCCTGTCGCGATATCCACCACCGAGACGCCGACGCGCGCTGGCGCCTCGGGGCCGCCAGTGATTGAGGAAAGCCCCGATTCTGCCTGCACGAGAAGATCGTAGGACTTGCGGTTCGCGTACGGACCATCGGGGCTGTATCCGGCGATCGAGCAGCAGATCAGCCGCGGAAATGCGCGACGCAGTTCCGAGATTGGATAGCCGAGCTTGGCCATCACGCCGGGTTTCAGATTTTGCAGGAACACGTCCGCCTTGACGATCAGCGCCTCAAAGAGCGCTCGGTCAGACGCGAGGCCGAGGTCGACGACGACCGACTCCTTGCCCCGGTTCAGCCACACGAAATAGGCGCTTTCGCCGTGCACGAGCCGATCATAGTCGCGCGCAAAATCACCCTCAGGCCGCTCGAGCTTGATCACCCGCGCTCCAGCGTCCGCCAGTTTGCGCGAGCATAGTGGCGCCGCCACTGCCTGTTCCAGCGCGACGACGAGCAGGCCTTCAAGCGGTTTTGTCATTGGGCGCAGCGCACTGGGTTTGGGGCGGAGTACCGGCGGGGATCGTGCCGGCTTGCTGCATGAAACCACGCAGCGTTGCTCGCGCACAAGCCTGCGAGGGGGCCGGCATTAGGGGCCAACCCCGGTGACGTCGTATGACAGCTTGCCCGAGGCATGCCGCGACTCCGTCATCGTCACGCGGCTGCCCGGCGGTAGCAGGCGCGGCAATTGGCTCAGCGCATCCGTTTCGCGCCCGTCATCGAGGCGCACATGCACAATCGACATGCCGCGCGACGGCGGCCGCAGCACGGCCGTGACCGACCCGCTCAGGTTGCGCACATCGACAGTCGGATCGGCGCGCCCCTGTCGCAGATTGGTCAGATAGATCAGCAACCCGAATAACGCCGCGAAGACGGCGAGCGCCGGAACCCATTTGCGCAATCGCTCGCGCCAGATGAGCTGCTTGAGGTGCCGCGACTTCTCATTGGACAGCCTCATCGGCACACTCTCCGATCACGCCTCAAACATCGACGCTGGCGTTCAGTGCATTCTCCTGAATGAACTCGCGCCTCGGCTCGACCACGTCGCCCATCAGCTTGGAGAAGATCTCGTCAGCTTCCTGGTCCTCGCCGACCTTCACTTGCAGCAGCGTCCGCACTTCCTTGTCGAGCGTCGTTTCCCACAGCTGCTCCGGGTTCATTTCGCCGAGGCCCTTGTAGCGTTGCAGCGTCAGGCCCTTGCGGCCGAAGTCGAACACGGTCTCCAGCAGTTCGCGCGGGCCGGTAACGGGCTTCTCCACATCCTTGCGCCGCAGGACCGAGGGATGTCCGTAGATTTCCTTCAGATGCGTGCGCCGCTCGTTAAGCCGGCGCGCTTCGGAACTGGCGAGCAGCGCGCGGTCGATGATGCGAACCTCCGCCACGCCGCGCACGCTGCGTTTGAACACGAACCCGTCGTCGACAAAGCGACCCTCCCAGCCGCGTTCGGTCTCGTCCGCAATCCCATCGAGATGCTTGACGATTTCGGCTGCAGCTTCAGTCGCAGCGTCCGGGTGTGCCATGAGGCCGGGATCGAATGCGCCGCCGATCGCCGCCTGCTCCACGATGAAGCGCGCGTATCTGGAGTGCAGCCCGTCGATGATGCCGACGATGCTTCGTGCCTGTTCGATGATGTCGCGCAGATCCTTGG
>JANYHP010000016.1 GCA_025359005.1 Hyphomicrobiaceae bacterium
CGCTCGCCATTTCCGGTGTTCCGCCATTCGCGGGATTCTTCTCGAAGGACGAGATCCTCGGTGCGTTGTTCGCTCGCTCGCGCGATTCAACGCTCGCCGACGCGCACTGGATGGGTATTCCGGGCAGCACCGTCATGTTGGCGTGCTACGTTCTCGGGCTTGCCGCAGCGCTGATGACGGCGATCTACAGCCTCGTGTCGGCGACGTGTGGGCTGTTCTTAGGGCTCGGCGCACGGCGCTTCGGTGCGGTGTCGCTGGTGGTTGGCGGGCTCGTCCTTGCCAGTCTCGCCAGTCTGGGCGGTTCGCAGGCTGTGTCAGTGGGGCCGCTGCTGATCAGCCGTGTCATCGAGGGGCTGGGGTTCGTCATGGTCTCGGTCGGCGCGCCCGCGCTCATCATGGCAGCGACGCGGCCGGAAGACCGGCGGCTCGCGCTGGGCTTGTGGGGCACCTATGTGCCTGCCGGCACCAGCCTGATGATGCTGGTAGCCGCGGGCACGCTGGCGCCGCTCGGCTGGCGCGGCGTGTGGGGACTGGCTGCTGCCTTGACTGCGGGGATGGCGCTGGCGGTTTGGCTCGGCGTTCGCGATACGGGTCAAGCCGCGCTGACGGGGGCCGCACCGATGGATTGGCGCGCCAGCATGCGGGACGCGCTGGCGCCGCCGTCGCGGCGGCTGGCGCTGAGCTTTGCGGTCTATGGTGCGCAGTATCTGGCAGTAACGGCGTTCGTTCCGCTGATGCTGGTGGAAACAGCGGGGGTGTCGGTGGCGACGGCGGGCGTGCTCGGCGCGGGCGTCGCTGCGGCCAACATTCTCGGTAACGTGGTTGCCGGCTGGGTGGGTGTGCGTGGGTGGAGCGTGATGCGCGCGGTGACGGTCGGCGCACTCGGCATGGGGCTCGGCGCGATCCCCATCTTCGCTGTGGGCGCGCCGGTGTGGCTGAAGGTGGCGAGTGCAATGATTTTTTGCGCGATGGGCGGGCTGATCCCCGGCACGCTGCTGGGGGCTGCGCCGCGCGTGGCACGCACGCCGGCTGCAGCTGCGGCGGTGGTTGGCTTGATGATCCAGGGTGCCGCGATCGGCCAGCTCGTGGGGCCGCCGCTGTTGGCGCGCGCGGTCAAAGGGGCGGGAAGTTGGCAGGGCGCGTGGATGTTCACGATTGCCGCGTCGATGGTGCTGTTGGCGCTGGCGTCGCGCCTCAAGCCGCTGGCAACAGAGACGGCTGTTCGGCCAGAACCGCGCTCCACACGCTGACGGGATAATGGCCGCTGGGGCTCCAATCGCAACCGTCGAGCAGGGCTGCGGCATGCGCGCGGCGAGCGAGCGGGGCGAGTGCGGCTACCGGATCGACCAGCGTGCTGTAGAGATGCGGCGCCAGCGCCGCGCAGAATTCGGCGGCGGTCCACGCTGGCATCGAGTGTCGCGGGGTGATGGCGGCTTGGGCGCGTGCGAACGTGGACGGGGCGGACATAACGGACATTGGGGCTCTCTCCAGTCTGCATCCTGCCGAAGCGCGGCGGCGTGCAGCATGGATAACGGAGCCTGGGTGCGCGCGCTGTTCCGGGAGGGACACGGGGTGGAATAGTGTTCGACGCCGGTGCGCGCGGCGGTGGGTTACGCTACGCTAACCCGCCCTACGGACGGTTGGCTTGGCGCCGATACAATCAAAAGGCTGAGGGGCCGGGAGCTGTGTTTCCGGGTTGGATATGGGGCCGCGCTCCCGTTCTTGGAGCGACTTGGAGCGACTTGGGGCGACTTGCTCAACCGCTGCCCAGGGCTTACGCAGAGGGGTGAGATTTCAACCTTGCGGATGCGGCCCCGATGACCATTCCGAACGAGTATCCGTCGCTGAATTTCGATCTCGGGGAGACGGCGGATCAGCTCAGGCAATCGGTGCGCTCGTTTACTGCCGCTGAGATCGCGCCGATTGCGGCGGAGATCGACAAAACCGACGTGTTTCCGAGGCATCTGTGGCCGAAGATGGGGGCGCTCGGCCTGCACGGCATCACGGCGGAGGAGGAGTACGGTGGCTCGGGGCTCGGCTATCTCGAGCATGTGATCGCGATGGAGGAAGTGAGCCGCGGCTCGGCATCGGTGGGCTTAAGCTATGGCGCGCACTCCAATCTGTGCGTGAACCAGCTGACGCGGAACGGCTCGAAGGCGCAGAAGGCAAAGTATCTGCCCAAGCTGATCTCGGGCGAGCACGAGGGCGCGCTGGCGATGAGTGAGCCGGGCGCTGGCTCGGATG
>JANYHP010000018.1 GCA_025359005.1 Hyphomicrobiaceae bacterium
GCGACTAACGACCGTCAGGCAAAATGACCTGAAGGTCGACAAAATCGTTTGACACATGAATGAAAGAAAAGTCACGGAATTGTAATAGGTTAACTGCCTCAGAAGCATCCTAAGTTTGTGCGGCATGTTTCGCGCTGGGTAACACTTGGATGAACCGAGCTCTAAAAGAACTATAAGAATTAAGCATTAACTCGACCTCCCTTACATCCGGAAATTCGGAATATTCTAGCATCAACCGAAGGCTCGTCAGCAAGCGCTGGACAATCGATCCGGTTCGTGGCCCGTATGTCAAATGGCGAGACGCTAAAAGCGCGTTTCATCTCTAAATAAATTCAGTTCCGTCTGCTCAGGGGCAAGTGTCATGAAATTTACACGAAGACAACTTCTGGCGTCAGGTGCAGTTGCAACAACGCTGGTTGGCGCTTCAGCCATTCTAATCAACCGTAAAAATAATCGGATGACCCTCAAAAATGCAAGCAATGAATTCTACCGGTCACTCCCGATTCCAGAGCTTTTGGACGCCAACAAGTTGGGAAATAACATTGAACTTACGGCGCAAGAGGGGATGACTGAGATCGTACCCAGTTACAGCACGCCAACCTATGGATACTCGTCGTCCTATCTCGGACCCACCATTCGGATTCAACGCGGTGACATTGTGAACATGAAAATCACCAACGCACTCGATAGCGTGACGACTGTTCATTGGCACGGGCTATTTGTCCCATCCGAACTCGATGGAGGCCCCTATGGCGTCATTAACCCTGGTCAAGTCTGGCAACCATCACTTCATATCAATCAGCCCGCTTCGACAGCATGGTATCATCCGCACCCCCATGGCGACACGGCACGCCAAGTCTATATGGGGCTTGCTGGACTTATCTATGTTGAAGACGGATCGTCAAATGATCTTGGACTGCCCAATCGGTATGGCCTTGATGATTTGCCCATCGTTTTGCAGGATAGATTCTTCACCGCAGATGGTGACATGGTCTATGACGGCTCACCAATGGCAGTCATGCACGGCTCACGGGGAAACACGCTTATCGTCAATGGCACCTATGGGCCAGTGGCAGAAGTTCCCAAAGGAATGGTTCGACTTCGCTTTCTGAACGGGGCCAATGCGCGGAATTTTCGGCTTATATTCGATGATTCCAGACTGATGCAAGTGATCGCCAATGACAACGGGTTCATTGCCAACCCGGTTGCGGTCTCGGAACTCACTATAGCACCGGGTGAACGCTACGAAGTGCTGGTAGATTTCTCAGATGGCACTGTTAGTGCGTTATTGACCTACCCTGATCAAAAAGGCAGGCCGGCAACGGGCCTGTCAGATAGCTTAAATGAATTGATGACCGACATAAAAGACATACTGACGCCTGTCATGCGCTTCGACCCAGTCGATGATGTTTCAGTTGTAACGCGGGATCTTCCATTGAAACTGGTAGAACTGCCAACTCCAGTAGTGCCAGCGGACATCAAACACAGGACATTTATCCTCGATAGCATGACAGCGGTAAATATGCCGATGACGGGCCAGATGGAACCCATGGCTGGCATGGATCACTCTCAGATGGGAGGTTCGATGGCGATGGAAGGCAAATCTGGTCTCGCCATGGGGATGAAAATGGGTATCAACGGCAAAACCTTCGACATGACGCGCGTCGATGCAGAGGTGAAGTTGGGCAACAAGGAAATATGGGAACTGCGTGGCACAGAAATGGCACATCCCTTTCATATTCACGGCGCATCATTTCGCATTTTGAACGTGGATGGTGCCGTACCTCCGGAACACCAGTCAGGAAACAAGGATACCGTCCTTGTCAATGAATGGGTTCAATTATTGGTGTCTTTCGATCAACCCACAAGCCCAAGCAGACCCTTCATGTTTCACTGTCACATTCTTGAGCACGAAGACGCTGGTATGATGGGGCAGTACGTCACGGTCTAGTTCCGTCAAACCTGTGTGGCATTTTCACGATGTGCAACATTCGTGAAAGGCCGAGCCTTCAAGTCCATTCGCTGGGCTAACCCATAGACCCTACTGTTTCAAATTCCCCTTCCCTTGAGTGCCCAAAAGCAGGGTCACTGCGGTCCATGCCAGCTGAAGCGCAACGAGTTAGCGTGAGGGGCGCAACCCCGCCAGAGTGATCGTGACTAGCCGACGGACCGCGGCCTTGGACGAAAGATTGCTGGCTGCGGTGAGGGCGTGAAGGCAGAAGCTCGCAAGTTCCTGAGGTGCCACATCATCTCGAATGTCACCTGACTTGACGCCTTCCGTCAGCAAATCACGGATTAAGCTACTGAGCTGATGTTGGGCACGGGCGACATGCTCGCCTCGATGCAGGAGTGTGGCGAGTTCGGTATTGTGGCGCTCATGGGAAATGAGTGCATAGGCCTCGAGAACAGCTTCCAGCCTTTGTTCAGCGTCTCCAACTTTGTCTCTGATTTCGACAAGTTGTTGTATGTGCTCGCTAATGTGACGTTCATGCCAAGCGGTTAGGATTGCCTCGACGTCCGGAAAATATTTGTAAAGTGTAGCGCGTCCGATGCCGGTCGACTCGGCAATCTGTGACATCGTAACTGAAGCCAGTCCATGCTCGGCCACGAGAGCAGCGGCAGTGTCGAGAGTCGCTTCACGTACAGCTCGGCGATGGCTGTCAATCGTGTCATTCCACAGCTTGGGCATCACTGCAGTTTAGCTGATATGGCAAGGATGTCGATAATAAAGACATATTGTATTGACATAGACACTATGTATTGATAAGCGTGATCTGGTCGGAAATGGAGGCATCTATGGTTAACCCCTCGACAGGTGACAGCAACAGAATGCCTCGATGGGTAAAGGTATTTGGCATTGTCGCCGTCATCCTGGGTCTGCTCTTTGCCATTCATCTCATCTTCATTGGCGGCCAATCTGGAATGCATTCATTGTCAGGCGGTAGCTAATCCTCATCATGATGATGCCACCCCCTCTCCGCAAATTCGCTCTCACTGCACATGTCGCGTCCTCGGTCGGTTTGCTTGGCGCTATAGCTGCATTCCTAGCACTGGCCACTGCAGGAATAATCCGCAGTGATGATGTGATGGTACGCTCTGCTTATGTCGCAATGCAGTTGACGGCCCGCTTTGTCATTGTGCCATTAGCATTTGCATCATTGCTTACCGGCCTTGTACAATCGCTTGGTACGACTTGGGGCCTGTTGCAGCACTATTGGGTTCTGGTGAAGCTGTCGCTCACGGTCTTTGCTACTACGATCTTGCTCATCAAGATGTCTCTCATTTCCGAAGCTACCCGTCTTGCCACACTGCCAATATTACCCAGGGCCGAACTTCACGCGATCGGAATCCAGCTTATGGTCCATGCTACGGGTGGCTTGTGTGTGTTGCTCTTGCCGTTAGTGCTATCCATTTACAAGCCGCAAGGCAGAACGCGCTATGGCTGGCGCAAACACCAAGAACAGCGACTGTGAAAATGGTTGCATATTGGACGCTTATGTTGCTTAGAATCCCAAACCCAATGTGATTGCGGTGATTGCCAAATATCGGCCGACCTTGGCTATGCCCACGAGTATTGTGAATGACCAAAGTGGCTCGCGCAAGACGCCTGCTACTACTGTTAGAGGATCGCCAATAACTGGGACACAACTGAGAAGCAGCGTCGCTCGCCCATAGCGCCTGTACCAATCTTCAGCGCGCACCAGACTGTCGCGGCTGACGGGGAACCAGCGCTTATTCTGAAAACCCACCAATGAGTGCCCTAACACCCAGTTCACAATTGATCCTAAAATATTTCCGAGGCTGGCAACAAACACGATGGTTTCCCACGGAAGTTTTCCCGCCATCAGCAAACCGACGACAACCACTTCCGATTGCAGGGGAAGGATTGTTGCTGCGGCAAAGGCAATCAGGAACAGGCTGGCATAAGTGGCAATTTCCATCCCCTAAATTTAATAACCTGGAACTTAGTTCACATCGCCGAAGGTGACATTGCGCAGCCGTAGCGCATTACCAATTACGCTCACAGAACTCAAAGCCATGGCCGCTGCCGCAATCATGGGAGAGAGCAAAATGCCAAACATCGGATAGAGTACACCGGCTGCGATTGGCACACCTGCGGCATTATAAATGAAGGCAAAGAACAGGTTCTGCCGGATATTGCCCATCACCGCCTTGGACAATGCCCTTGCCCGAACAATGCCCATCAAATCACCTCTGAGAAGGGTAACGCCTGCGCTTTCCATGGCAACGTCAGTTCCGGTACCCATGGCGATGCCGACATCAGCTGCGGCAAGGGCTGGGGCGTCGTTGACGCCATCGCCAGCCATGGCCACAACGCGGTCTTGAGCTTTGAGTTTGGCTACCACATCCGCCTTCTTATCTGGGAGCACATCTGCTTCGATTTCGGTAATCCCCAGCCGTTTGGCGATAGCCTCTGCCGTTGTGCGGTTATCACCTGTGAGCATTACGATGCGAATGCCCAGGTCGCGAAGTGCCGTGAGTGCTTGCGGAGTTGTAGGCTTTACAGCATCTGCCACGCCCAGAATTCCAGCAAGCTTGCCGTTGATCGCTACAAACACGGCAGTTGCCCCATCGCCTCTCATCGCCTCGGCTTTCGCCTCCAGACTATCCACCGCAATTTTGAGTTCGCCCATGAACTTTGCATTACCAACGATAACGCGTTTGCGTTCCACCATGCCGATCGCACCCTTGCCGGACGGCGCATCAAAGCCCATGACTTTTGCAAGTTCCAGTTTGCGCTCCTTGGCAGCCTTCACGACGGCAGCGGCAAGGGGATGCTCGCTCGCCTGCTCAACCGAGGCTGTCAACCGCAACAGTTCATTTTCATCTTGGCCATCAGCGGTAATGATTGAGGTGACCGACGGTTTTCCCTCAGTCAGCGTGCCGGTCTTGTCAACAATGATGGTATCAATCTTTTCCATGCGTTCCAGCGCTTCGGCATCGCGGATGAGAACACCTGCCTGGGCTCCGCGCCCAACGCCCACCATGATCGACATGGGCGTGGCCAGTCCCAATGCACAGGGGCACGCAATAATAAGAACGGCAACAGCAGCAACGAGGCCATAGGCAAAACGCGGCTCTGGCCCCCAGATTGACCACACGGCAAAGGCCAGGATGGCAGCAGCGATCACGGCAGGGACAAACAAGCCAGAAACCTGATCGGCCAACCGCTGAATTGGTGCACGGCTTCTTTGGGCATTGGCCACCATTTGCACAACACGGGACAGCATGGTTTCACTGCCTATCTTCTCTGCCCGCATGACAAAGCTGCCGCTGGCATTGATGGTTCCGCCAATCACCTTGGTACCAACATCCTTGGCGACCGGCATGGATTCACCCGTCACCATTGATTCATCCAATGAGGAGTGGCCTTCGGTAATTTCACCATCAACAGGTACTTTTTCCCCCGGCCTGACACGCAAGGCATCGCCTATACCAACATGATCAAGTGCCACTTCCTCCTCATTGCCATCAGCTTTCACCCGGTGTGCCGATTTTGGCGAAAGTCCGAGAAGCGCCTTGATGGCACCCGATGTCTGATCGCGGGCCCGCAGTTCAAGAACCTGCCCCAACAGAACGAGAACCGTAATGATGGCGGCTGCCTCAAAATACACAGCAACTGAGCCATCCGCCTCTCGGAAGGCTGCCGGAAAAATGTCAGGAACAAGCGTTGCAATAATACTGTAGGCCCAGGAAACGCCAACTCCCATTGCAATGAGGGTAAACATGTTGAGATTTCGGGTTTTCAACGATTGCCATCCGCGTGCAAAGAATGGCCAACCAGCCCAAAGTACTACGGGGGTAGCGAGCAAGAGCTGAATCCAATTCGACAGTTGTTGGCCCATCATCATCGTAAGACCCGTGAGATGCCCGCCCATAGAAAGAACCAACACTGGCAAAGCAAGTGCCAGACCAAACCAAAAGCGGCGAGTCATATCGACAAGTTCGTGGTTGGGACCACTATCTGCGGTCACCGTGAGGGGTTCGAGCGCCATGCCGCATATGGGACACGAGCCCGGTCCAACCTGTTGGATTTGCGGGTGCATGGGGCAGGTGTAAATTGTGCCTGCAACAATCGGCTCCGAAACCTTGGCACTTGCATCAAGATATTTTATCGGATTGGCCAAAAACTTGGATTTGCAACCGGCGGCGCAAAAATAATAGGTCTGTCCTTTGTAGTCGGCTTTGTGTTGCGCAGTTTTGGGGTCAACTTTCATCCCGCAAACGGGGTCTATTGCCTCACCAACAACAGCCGTTGGCATTGCATCGAGTTGGTGCCCGTCATTGCCATGGGCATGGCCAGAATGGTGACCGCCGCAACAATCTGAATCAGTTTTGCTTGCAGGTGCAGGAGCACAGCCACATTCCTTTTTGCCATCAGCAGTCATGGCCACATTCTTGTCCTGCATGATTTAGTCTCC
>JANYHP010000021.1 GCA_025359005.1 Hyphomicrobiaceae bacterium
CGCAATTCGAAAATTTCATGGACGCAGGTCGAGACGGGCTCGGCCATCACGTGGAAATATCCGAGCTGCATTCTGCGCGGTGACAATTCTCGCGGCGAATTCTATTCCATCGCCGTCTCCAACGGGCGCCAGCAGGTCGACAGCGGCACCAAGATGATCCACCTCGGCCGCAACACATCGAGCCGCATCATCTCCAAGGGCATCGCTGCGGGGTACTCGCAGAACACCTATCGCGGGCTCGTCTCGGCGCATCGCAAGGCCACCGGCGCGCGCAACTTCACCAACTGCGACAGCCTGCTGATCGGCGACAAGTGCGGCGCCCACACCGTGCCTTACATCGAGGCCAAGAATGCCTCCTCGCATTTCGAGCATGAAGCCACCACATCGAAGATATCAGACGACAAGCTGTTCTATTGCCAGGCACGCGGCCTCAACGCCGAGGAAGCCATCGCGCTGATCGTCAACGGTTTCGTGCGCGACGTGCTGCAGCAGTTGCCCATGGAGTTCATGGCCGAAACCCAGAAGCTGATCGGCATCAGCCTCGAAGGGAGCGTCGGATAATGGCAGATAACATCGAACATCTCATGCTCGAACAATTCCGACAGCAGCGCGGGCTCACGGAACGACTGTTCGACGAAGTGCGAGAAATCAAGGCGATGCTGCTGAGCAGCCGGTTCCAGCAACGCGGCTTGGAATTGACAACCGACGCTCTGAGTGACTCGCTGGCAACCGTCAAAACCCGCCTCGACCGCATCGAACGGCGATTGGACCTCGTCGATGCGGAAGGCAAATGAAATTCCGATTTCCCCTGTCCCGATCGAGTTTCGGGAAAGGGCAACGATCACAGCCGGGACCAACCCGGCGACAGAGGACAGCAAGGCTCGCAGTACCGTTTGTAGTGTACGCGTCCGGGAACGGGGCCCAGGCGGAACAATAATCCCCCATGGAGGACAACATGCGTGACGTACCTTTTGTGACCAGCCCGATGATGACAGCCCGCGTGATGCGCCCGCTGGACGAAGCCGAGGCCCGCCGCCGTAATGCGCTGTCGGCAACCAAGCCCGGCTTCCATCTCCAGGTCGGCGACATGGTCACCGTGGTCGACACGCTGGACGCGGGCTCGTCGTTCCTTGTCGAGTTCACCAAGGGCGGCAAGCCGAAGAAAGACAGCTGTGACTGGATGGGCGTGCTCACGCTCAACGAAATCGAAGTGCTCGACGGCGCGGCGAAGAAATAACGCGACTGCGGTGGTCGGTCGTCGATCGGCGCTCGCTCCACCGCTCCTCATGCACCACTCAACTGCGGCGACACTGCCGCCGCACCCATGCACCCAGGTAAAGTTCAATGCTTGAAATCCAGAACTTGCACGCACGCATCGCCGATGGCGGCGCGGAAATTCTCAAGGGGATCACGCTCACCGTGCCGAAGGGCGAGGTGCACGCGATCATGGGGCCGAACGGCTCGGGCAAGTCGACCTTGGCCTATGTGATTGCCGGGCGGCCCGACTACGAGATCACGGCGGGCGACATTCTCTGGAACGGCGACAGCATTCTGGAGATGAGCCCCGACGAGCGCGCCGCCAAGGGCGTGTTCTTGGCCTTCCAGTATCCGCTGGAAATTCCCGGCGTCTCCACGATGACGTTCCTGCGCACGGCCGTGAACGCCACGCGCCGCAAGCGCAGCCAGAAGGAGTACACCACGCCCGAGTTCATGAAGGTGGTGCGCGCGGCTGCTGCCCACCTCGGCGTCAAGGATGACATGCTCAAGCGCGCGTTCAACGTCGGTTTTTCCGGCGGCGAAAAGAAGCGCATGGAAGTGCTGCAGATGGCGTTGCTCGAACCCACGCTCTGCGTGCTGGATGAGACCGACAGCGGTCTCGACATCGATGCCATCCGCATCGTCTCGGAAGGCGCCAACAAGTTGCGCGGCCCCGACAAGGCGATGCTGGTGATCACCCACTATCAGCGCCTGCTCAACTACATCACGCCGGACAAGGTGCACGTGCTTGCCCACGGCCGCATCCAGAAAACCGGTGGCAAGGACCTCGCGCTCGAACTCGAAAAATCCGGCTACGCCGAATTCACCGGCAAGGCCGCGTGATAGGGAACGCACACCGCTCTCTCGGCCGTCATGGCCGCGCAGGGGGCCACCCAAACGGGCGCGCTGGAGTACGCTTGGGCGACGGGATCGACAACTCACTTAGCTGGGTGGCCGCCTTCGCGGCCATGACGGAGTAGAATGGCAAACGCATTACCCAAGTGGGCCGTAGGTTGGGTTAGACGCACTTGCGCCGTAACCCAACGCCACGATCTCCAAGCCAGACCCGTTGGGTTACGGCGCCGGAGAGGCGCCTAACCCAACCTACGCCTGCCACGCCTGCCACGCCTATCCAACTTTACACATGCCCGACAGAGACCGAGATGACCGTCGCATTACCCAAGACGAAAGCCGAAGAAGTATTGGCGGCGCAATTCAAGCGCGATGCCGCGCTGTTGCCGGGCGACGAAAGCCAGCTCAGCGAGCGCAAGCGTGCGTTCGCGGCGTTCGAAAAACTCGGCCTGCCCCATCGCCGCGTCGAAGCGTGGAAGTACACCGACCTGCGCAGCGGGCTCACCCAGCTTGCGCCGATCTCCACGCGCGATGCGACGCCGGTTGCGCCGGCACACGTGGACGCTGCCCTTAAGGGCCTGGCAACGCTCGACGCCCTCCGCGTCGTCTTCGTCAATGGACAGTACCGACCCGAACTGTCGACCACGGCCGAACCGGGATTGATCACTGTGCTTGCGCCGACGTTGCGCGATGGCACGGCCATGACCGCACCCCTCGCCGCATCAAGCGAGGCCATGGTCGCCCTCAATACCGCCCTCGTCACCGATGGCGCGACGATACACGTTGCAGCCAACGCGACCATCGCCAAGCCGGTGCTGATCGTCGCCCTCGCCGCGGGGCCGCAACCGCAATTGTCGTCATTGCGGCATCGCGTCGAACTCGCCGCAGGCGCCACCGCCACCATCATCGAGGCACACGTCACAGTCTCTGGTGCCTCAGCCGGTCAAGCCAACTCGGTCATCGAGATCGCCATTGGCGACGGCGCATCCTTGAGCCATGCCATGTTGAGCCTCGAAGGGTCCAAAGCCACAGGGCATACAGCCGCTGGCGCGGTCCATATCGAAACGATCAGTGCCGCACTCGGCGCCCACGCGACCCTGAAATCGTTTCAGCTCACTGCCGGCACCGGCCTTGCGCGCACACAATCGTTCGTCACTTTCAATGGCGAACACGCCAGGATCGACATCTCCGGCCTGATGCTCGGCCGCGACCGCGACCACATCGACACAACCCTCGTCATCGATCACGCCGTGCCCAACTGCGTGAGCCGCGAACTGTTCAAGGCCGTGCTCGATGATACCGCGCGCGCCGTATTCCAGGGCAAGGTCATCGTCCGGCCGGACGCCCAGAAGACCGACGGCAAGCAGATGGCAAAAGCGCTGATGCTGTCGGAAGCCTGCGAGTTCGACAGCAAGCCCGAACTCGAGATCTACGCCGACGATGTCGTCTGCGGTCACGGCGCCACCGTCGCCGAACTCGATCCGGGTCAGCTGTTCTACCTGCGCGCCCGCGGCATCCCCGAGCCCGAGGCCCGCGCCATGCTGATCGAAAGTTTCGCCGGCGAGGCGCTCGAAAAAATCGAAGACGAGACGCTCCGCAACATGCTGTTCACGATCGCCCGCGACTGGCTCGCGGCGAAGCGGAGCTGACATCATGACCATCAGCTTCGATCACTGCGTCATCCACGTCGGCAACTGGGACATTGCGCGCGACTTCTACACGCGTGTTCTCAGCGCCGAAGCCGTCCCCGTCGGCAAAGGTTATGCCTTTCGCTTCGGCGCCAATCAGCTCAACTGCCACGGCCCCGGCCAGATCGGGTTCCCCGTCGCCCGCGTGCCGGTTGCGCCCGGCAACAGCGATCTCTGCTTTCGCTGGGACGGCCCCATCGACGGAGCCATCGCCCATCTCGCCGCCTGCAAGGTGCCGGTGGAACTTGGCCCCGTTCCCCGACATGGCGCCGGCGGGCAAGGAACCAGCGTCTACTTTCGCGATCCCGACGGATCGCTGCTCGAATTCATCTCATATGCAGGCAAGGCTTAGACCAAGGTTTAGACCATGACAATTCACGCGCCTTCGATCACCCCGGCATCCGCCCGCGCCCCCTATGACGTCGCCGCCATCCGTGCCGACTTCCCCATCCTGTTTCGCGAAGTCTACGGCAAACCGCTCGTCTATCTCGACAACGGCGCCAGCGCACAGAAGCCGCGCTCGGTCCTGGAAGCGATGGACCACGCCTACAAGATGGAATACGCCAACGTCCATCGCGGTCTGCACTACCTCTCCAACACCGCGACCGCGCGCTTCGAAGACGCGCGCGAGATGGTGCGCCGCTTCCTCAACGCGCCGACCGTCGAAGAGATCATCTTCACCAGTTCGTCGACCGCGGCCATCAATCTCGTCGCGTCGTCGTTCGGCGGCATGGTGCTCGGCGAGGGTGACGAGGTCGTGCTCTCGATCATGGAGCACCACTCCAACATCGTGCCGTGGCATTTCCATCGCGAGCGGCGTGGCGCGGTGCTGAAATGGGCGCCCATCGCCGACAACGGTGAATTCCAGCTCGACGCGTTCGAACGGCTGTTGACGTCGCGCACCAAGCTGGTCGCGCTCACCCACATGTCCAACGTGCTCGGCACGGTCGTGCCGATCAAGGAGGTGATCCGCATCGCCCACGCGCGCGGCATCCCCGTGCTCGTCGACGGCAGCCAGGCCGCCGTCCACATGACCGTCGACGTGCAGGATCTCGACGCCGACTTCTACGTCTTCACCGGCCACAAGACCTACGGGCCCACCGGCATCGGCGTGCTCTACGCCAAGCGGAAGCATCTCGACGCCATGCCGCCGTACATGGGCGGTGGTGAAATGATCCAGTCCGTGCATGTCGACAAGGTCGTCTATGCCGCGCCGCCGCATCGCTTCGAGGCCGGCACCCCGCCGATCGTACCCGCCATCGGTCTTGGCGCAGCGCTCGGCTACATGATGCAGGTCGGTCGCGATAACATCGCCGCTCACGAAGCCGATCTCTACGCCTATGCCGAAGGCCGTCTCAGCGAATTCAACTGGCTCACGATTCACGGCCGCGCGCCGGGCAAGGGGGCAATCCTCACGTTCACCGTCGACGGCCTGCATCCCCACGACATCTCCACGATCATCGATCGCTCGGGCGTCGCCGTGCGCGCCGGCCACCACTGCGCCCAACCCCTGATGGAGCGGCTCGGCGTCACGGCCACCTGCCGCGCGTCTTTCGCCATGTACAACACACGCGCCGAAGTCGACGCGCTCGCCGATGCCCTGCTCAAGGCGCATCGGTACTTTGCTTGAGGTTACCCATGACCGACGACATGACCGACGACATGATCGACCATCGCGCGGCAGGCCCGCTCAGCCCGGAGCAGCCTGCCTCCGAGGGGCCCCGCGCGGCTGACGGCGGCACGCCGGTTCCGGGTTCGGCGCTGTCGGCGGAAGTGCTTGAGCAATTGACCGCCGACATCATCACAGCGCTGAAAACCGTCTACGATCCAGAGATCCCGTCCGACATCTACGAGTTGGGCCTCATCTACCGCATCGATGTCGCCGATGATCGCGTCGTCACCATCGATATGACGCTGACTGCGCCCGGCTGTCCCGTCGCCGGCGAGATGCCGATCTGGGTCGAGAACGCCGTATCGGCCGTCGACGGCGTGCAGTCATGCATTGTCAATCTTACGTTCGATCCGCCCTGGGACAAGGACCGCATGAGCGAGGAAGCCAAGCTCGCCATCGGCATGTTCTGAGGGTTTACGGTCACCAGCAGGACGCCTCAAACCCGCCACGTGTCGCCAAACTGCACCCCTAGGTAGGCACCTAGGAGAAATGCCCGGCGCTTTGTGGCATAGTCTTTTTGCGAGCGGCGGGATGGTCCGGCCGCCCGCGGCAAGGCCTCGGGTCAACTGCCGCACTGCGCCCCACCCGCACGTGCACGCACACCCTCCCCCGCCCGGGACGCGCGCCGCGGATGACTGAACCTGCAAGCCCTGGACAGGCCGCACTCCCGTCGCTCGCACTTTTTCCAGCCGCCAACTCAACCAACCCCGTCCGCCCAACCCCGTCCATCCAAGCCAGACCGCCACATGGACGCCCCCGCCCCGAAACCTTACTCTGACACCATGACCGAAGCTGCCACCCCGACCCTGATCCAGTCCCTCGCCAATCCGACGCGCTTCATGGCTTTGTCGGCGCGCGTACTGCCGTGGCTCGCCGGCGCCGCGATCCTGGTCATCGCCTACGGGCTCTATCTCGCCTTCGTTATGTCGCCGCCCGACTACCAACAGGGCCAAACCGTCAAGATCATGTACATCCACGTGCCGAGCGCCTGGCTCGCCATGGCCGGCTACGTCACCATCGCCGCCTCGGGCTTCGGCCTGCTCGTCTGGCGCCATCCGCTGGCGGACGTTTCGGCGCGCGCCGCCGCCCCCATCGGCGCGGCGTTTACCTTCCTCGCGCTCGTCACCGGTTCGCTGTGGGGCAAGCCCATGTGGGGCACCTACTGGGTTTGGGATGCGCGGCTGACATCGATGCTGTTGCTGTTCTTCCTCTATCTCGGGCTCATCGCGCTCAGGTCCTCCATCGAGGACGAGACGGCGGCAGCCAAGCTCACCGCCATTCTCGCGCTTGTCGGCGTGGCGCTGTTGCCGGTCATCAAATTCTCCGTGGAGTGGTGGAACACGCTGCACCAGCCCTCCACCCGCTTCACCGCCACCCTCGATCCCGCCTTCCGCACGCCGCTGCTGGTCAACGCGCTGGGGTTCACGCTGTTGTTTGCAGCCCTGCACGTCAAAGCCATGCGCAACGAGGTTCTGCGCCGCCGCGTGAAATCCCTGCAGTTAGCCGCCGTTCGCCAGGCCGCGCGTTCGGAGACACAGTGATGCTCGGGCCCTTTGCCGGCTATATCGTCGCCGCTTACGCCGCAACCGCCCTCGTCGTCGGCGGCCTTGTCGCGTGGCTCGTCACGGACGGCCGCAAATACACGCGCGCACTCGCCGATCTAGAAGCACGCGGCATCAAGCGCCGGTCTGCCGCATGACCAACCAGCCGCCCATCGATGTGCCGGCAATGCCGCCACAGCCACGCAAACGCTGGCTCGCGGTGTTGCCCGTCGCCATCTTCGTGGGGTTGGCCGCGCTGTTCGCGATCGCGTTGCGCACTGGCGATCCGTCCAAGTTGCCCTCGACGCTGATCGGCCGTGCGGCACCGCGGATGGAACTTGCCGGCCTCGAAGGCCTCGTTGATGGCGCCAAGGCGGTCCCCGGCATCGGGGCAGCAACGCTGACGCCCGGCACGCCCGTCATCGTCAATTTCTGGGCCTCCTGGTGCGCGCCGTGCGTGGGCGAGCATCCCCTCCTGATCATCCTCAAGGAAAAATCAGGCGTGCCGCTGGTCGGCGTCAACTACAAGGACCCGACGGCGGGTGCGCGCCGCTTTCTTGGCCGCTACGGCAATCCGTTCGATGCCGTCGGCGTCGATCCGAACGGCCGCGCGGCCATCGAATGGGGCGTCTACGGCATGCCCGAGACGTTCATTCTCGATGCCGGGGGCCGCATCGCTTACAAGCACATCGGCGCGCTGACACCGGAAGTGATCGACACGGTGCTGCTGCCGCTCATCGCCAAGTCAGCCACCGCCAAAGTGCATTAAGGCCTAGTGGCCCGTCGCGCCAAAATCGCATCATGGCCGCGACCGAGTTCGATTTTGGCGCGACATCAGGGCCACTAGAAAAAGCATGAGCTTAGTGTGGCGTTTATCGCGCCTTAGTTAATACCTGCCAAACCGCACCACCAATCAACTAAGGCGCGACGCCACACTAGTGCAGCGCATCTGACGTTTGGTACCCGTTTGCGGCAAGACTGGTGACCAAACGTCAGATGCAAAAGCTGCACTAGAAACCTAATGTTGCTAGTGTTCCTTATGGCGCTGACATTTGCTCACCAACATGCCGCGAAG
>JANYHP010000169.1 GCA_025359005.1 Hyphomicrobiaceae bacterium
CGGGCTTTAAATTCGCCAAGATCGCCGAGTTGCTACCCAAGGCCAGCCCGGATGCCGGCGAAGACGGGTTCAAGAAGTGCGCTGCTTGCCACACCAACGACAAGGGCGGCACTAATAAGGTTGGCCCCAATCTGTGGAACATCATTGGTCGCCCGGTCGGCCAGGTGGCTGGATTTGCCTATTCTGATGCTGTGAAGGGCAAGGGCGGCGCCTGGACCTGGGAAGCGTTGGCCGTGTATCTGAACGATCCGCGCGGGACCATTCCCGGCAACAAGATGGCGTTTGCGGGCGTGACCGATCCTAACGACCTTGCCGACCTGCTCGTGTACATGCGTAAGCTGGGCGACACGCCGGCCGATCTGCCGGCCAAGTAGCCCGGCGCGGCCGTCTTGTACGATTGAAAAATGGCTCCGCACAAACGCTGCGGGGCCATTTTCGTTCGCAAATCTGTCCAATGGTGGTGTGAAGAACTTGTAACTTGGAAACCGGGTCGCGCGCGCGGCATGCTACATGCGGGCGCACGGGAAGCATTCCTGGCGGGTGGTCGTCACGGCGGCATCGCCAGCGGCGAGGGAAAACAGCATGAGCGTTTCGGGCATGAACGTTTCGGTGCGACGCGGCTTTTTGGTCGCCGTGTGTGCTGGGCTGTTGAGCACGGGGTTCGCGGTTGCGCAAGATCTCAAGCGGCACGCCCTGTCGCTGGTGGACACGCCGAAGTTCGGCGCGGATTTCAAGAATTTCGATTGGGTCAATCCTGATGCGCCCAAGGGCGGACGGTTGCGCCAATTTGTTATGGGGAGCTTCGACAGTCTCAACCCATTCCCGGCGCAGGGACAGCCCGCAGGTTCGTTGGCCCTCGTTTACGATACACTGTTCGCCCCAAGCTATGACGAACGCTCGGCGGAATATGGGCTGATCGCCGAATGGATTTCGTATCCGGCCGATTTCAGCTCGGCGACGTTCGGCCTCAGGCCGGCAGCGCATTTCAATGACGGTGCGCCGGTGACGCCGGAGGACGTAATCTTTTCGTTCGAGGTTCTGAAGGCCAGTTCGCCGAAATATTCGACCTATTATCAGCATGTGGCGAAGGCCGAAAAAACCGGCGCAAACGAGGTGCGCTTCATCTTCGACACCAAGGGCAATCGCGAGCTGCCCGATATCGTCACGCAGTTGCCGGTGCTGCCCAAGCATTGGTGGCAGGCGAAGTCGGCCAAAGGCGAGCCGCGCGACCTGACCAAGACGTCGCTCGAATTGCCGGTGGGATCGGGACCTTATCGGGTGAAGTCGTTCGATCCGGGTCGCTCCATCGTCTACGAGCGCGTCAAGGACTATTGGGCGCAGAATTTGCCAGTGAGCAAAGGCCTCTGGAACTTCGACGAGATCGAGCTCGTCTATTTTCGCGATCGCACGGCGGGTTTTGAAGCGTTCAAGAAAGGCGACGTCGATTATTGGTCGGAAGGCTCGGCAAAGGCCTGGGTGACCGAGTTCGAGTTCGATGCGATCAAGCGCGGCTTTGTCAAGAAAGAGGCCGTGCCCGTCGTCTCGGTAGCGGCGATGCAAGGCTTCATCCTCAACCAGAGGCGCAAGGTTTTCCAGGATGTCCGGGTGCGCAAAGCGATGATGCTGGCGTTCGATTTCGAGTGGGCCAACAAGAACCTGTTCTATGAGCAGTATGTGCGGCTGAAGAGTTATTTCGATAATTCCGAACTGGCGAGCCGCGGATTGCCGGAGGGACGCGAGCTCGAGATCTTGAATGCGGTGCGCGCCGACCTGCCGGCGGAGGTGTTCACGACGGAGTGGAAGAACCCGTTCAACGCGACGCCGGAGGATGTGCGGCGCAATCTCGGCTTGGCTGTAAAGTTGCTCGCGGAAGCCGGCTACACCAACAAGGGCGGCACGCTGGTCGATGCTGCCGGCGTACCGCTGTCGGTGGAATTCCTGCTCGATGATCCGCAGTGGGACCGCCTCGTGCAACCCTATAAGTTGGCGTTGGAAAAGCTCGGATTGAAGATCACGATCCGGCAGGTCGACAGCGCACAATACGAGCGCCGCAGCCAGGACTTCGATTACGATGTGATCGTCGGCCAGTTCGCTCAATCGGAGAGCCCAGGCAACGAGCAACGCGATTTCTTCGGCTCGGCCACGGCATCGCAGAAGGGGTCGAAGAACGCCGCTGGCATCCAGAACACAGCGATCGATGCGATCATCGAGAAGGTCATCTTTGCGACCGACCGTGCCGACCTCATTGCTGCAACACGCGCACTCGACCGGGCGCTGTTGTGGAATTTCATCGTCGTGCCGCAGTGGCATCTGCCGGCGCAACGCATTGCCTATTGGGACAAGTTCGGGCGGCCTGCCAAAACCCCGATCGCCGGCGCGACGCTGATGCAGACATGGTGGGTCGATCCGGCCAGGGAGGCGGCGCTGGTTGCCGCGCGCGCGAAGTGAGCGGAGTGGCGGACATCATGCAGGCGACACTGAAGCAGCTTGTAGGGCGCAATAGGCTGTTTCCGGGCGTATTGCGCCGGCAACAGGCACCAGTATGCACGGGCAAATGGCTCGGGCGGTGGCGGCGCAATACGGCTGAAGCGCCTTTTGCGCCCTACGGAACTGCGCTGCGTATCGAGGGGTGCGGCGGGGGTGCTGCAACACGACGTTGGCTCACGAATGTCGCCACCGTGCTCATGCTTGGATTTGTGGCAACCGTGGCCCAAGCCGAGCCGCGGCATGGCTTGTCAGCGTTCGGTGAGTTGAAATATCCGGCGGGTTTCAAGCACTATGACTATGTCAATCCGGATGCGCCGAAGGGTGGGCGGATTGTCACCATGGGCACCAGCGCGCTTGATACCTTCGACAGCTTCAACGCCTTCATCCTGAAGGGGGACGGCGCTCAGGATGTGCAAACGCTCGTCTACGACACTTTGATGACGCGCGCCGCCGACGAGCCCGACGCCGTCTACGGTTTGGTTGCAGAAAGCGCCGATCTTGCTGCGGACGGCCACTCGATCACGTTCAAGCTGCGCGGCGCGGCGAAATTCGCCGACGGCACGTCAGTGACGGCTGCCGATTGCGTTTTTTCGTTTGCGGCGCTGAAGGAAAAGGGCCATCCCGTCTATCGCAACCTGTTGCGTAACGTGTCGGAGGTTGCGGCGCTCGATGCGCAGACTGTCCGCTATACATTCACGGGCGAGCAGGTGCGTGACCTGCCGTTGATCGTTGCATCCCTGCCGGTGCTGCCCAAGTCGTTCTACGACAACCACAAGTTCGACGAGACGTGGCTGGACCGGCCGCTGGGATCAGGTCCCTACGCCGTCGGCCAGTTCACACAAGGCGCGTTCGTGCAGTTCGTGCGGCGGGCGGACTATTGGGCGCGCGATCTCGCCGTCAATCGCGGTCGCTGGAATTTCGACGAGGTTCGCTACGAGTATTTCCGCGAGCGTGCGGCGGGGCTGCAGGCGCTCAAGGGCGGCACGCTCGATCTGCGCGAGGAGTTCACGTCGAAGGAATGGGCGACCGGCTACGATATTCCCGCGGTGCGCGACAAGCGCATCCAGCTGCGTACGCTTGTTGATGGCAGTCCGTCCGGAACGCAGGGTTTCTGGCTCAATACACGGCTGCCGAAGTTCGCCGATCCGCGCGTGCGGCGCGCCCTCGATCTGGCCTTCGACTACGAATGGACCAACAGCAATCTGTTTTTCAATTCCTACAAACGCACGACCAGCTTCTTTGAAAACTCTCCTTTGAAAGCCACTGGCGTCGCACAGGGGGCCGAACTGGCCCTGCTGGACCCGTTCCGCGACAAGCTCCCTGTGGAGGTGTTCGGCGAGGCCTATGTGCCGCCCGTATCTGACGGCAGCGGTAAGGATCGAAAACTGCTTTCGGAGGCTTCGAAGCTGCTCACCGAAGCGGGCTATGTGATGAACCACGGAAAACGCGTCACCAACACCGGCGTGCCGTTCGAGATTGAGTTCCTCATCACGGATCCGTCCAGCGAACGCTTTCTCGGCGGCTACGTGCAAAACTTGCAGCTGCTCGGAATCGCGGTGACGCAACGCAAGATCGACGAGGCGCAATACCGGCGGCGCCTCAAGTCATTCGACTACGACATCGTCGGCGGGCGCTTTTCAATGCCGTTGACGCCGGGACTGGAACTGCAGAATTTTTTCGGTAGCGAGGCGGCGTCGGCCGAAGGCAGCAACAACAAATCCGGCATCAAGGATCCGATTGTGGATGCGCTGATCGGGCACGTCATTGCGGCCAGAGGCCGCGAAGAGTTGACCTCAGCGGGTCGCGCGCTGGATCGGGTGCTGCGGGGCGGGCACTACTGGGTGTCGAACTGGTATAAGGGCGCGCATACGGTCGCCTTCTGGGATAAGTTCGGTTGGCCGGAGAAAAAGCCGCCCTACGATCGCGCCATCCTGGATACGTGGTGGTTCGACGCTGAGAAGGCCGCAAAGCTGAAGATACAGTGATGCGCTTTGCTGAAGATGCTCGCCGCTCCGCCACCACGACAGTGCACGACTTATTGTCGCCCCTCACGATTCGTTACCGCCCCTCACGATTCGTCACCGCCCCTCACGATTCGTCACCGCCCCTCACGATTCGTCACCGCCCCTCACCCTAGCCCTCTCCCCAAGCGAGACGTCGCATGGGGAGAGAGAACTTAGAGCGATCCCCCATGGCCGCCTATCTTCTGAAGCGCATGTTGCTGATCATCCCGACGATGCTCGGGATCATGCTGATCAGCTTTACGATCATTCAGTTCGCGCCGGGCGGGCCGATCGAGCGCATCATCGCGCAGGTTTCTGGCAACGAGGTTTCGGCAGCCGATCGCGTCGGCGGGGGCTCGGGAGATGGCTTGCGACGCGGGTCCGCCGCCCAGGCGAGTGCGGAGACTTCCAAGTATCGCGGCGCACAGGGGCTCGATCCGGAGTTCATCAAGAGCCTGGAGAAGCAGTTCGGCTTCGATAAGCCGGCGCACGAGCGCTTCTTGCTGATGATGAAGAACTATCTCACCTTCAATTTCGGCAAGAGCTATTTCCGCGACGTTTCGGTGATGCAGCTTATTCGCGAGAAGATGCCGGTTTCGATTTCGCTCGGCATCTGGATCACGTTGCTGACGTATATGATCTCAATCCCGCTCGGCATCCGCAAGGCGGTGCACGACGGCGAGAAGTTCGATACGTGGACTTCGGGGCTGCTGGTGCTCGGCTATGGCATTCCAGGGTTCCTGCTCGGCGTGCTGCTGCTGGTGGTGTTTGCGGGCGGGTCGTTCTTCCAGTGGTTTCCGCTGCGCGGGCTGACGAGCGAGGGGTGGGAAAATCTCTCGCTGTTTGCCAAGGTGCGTGACTATCTCTGGCATCTGGTGCTGCCGTTGACGGCGATGGCTGTCGGTTCGTTCACGACGATGACGTTCCTCACCAAGAATTCGTTCCTGGACGAGATCCGCAAGCAATACGTGACGACAGCGCGTGCCAAGGGCCTGGGCGAAGCCCGCGTCTTCTATGGGCATGTGTTTCGCAACGCGATGCTGATCGTGATTGCCGGCTTTCCGAGCGCGTTCATCCACGCGTTCTTCTCGGGCTCGTTGCTGGTCGAGAAGATCTACTCGCTCGACGGGATCGGGCTGCTGAGTTGGGAAAGTGTCATCAACCGAGACTATCCGGTGGTTTTCGCGACGCTCTATATTTTCGCGTTACTGGGGCTGGTCGTGCAGGTGCTTACCGATTTCGTCTACACGCTGATCGATCCGCGCATCGATTTCGAAAGCCGGGAGGTCTGAGCGATGGACACACTCATCACGCCGCCCGTGCCGCCGGTTGTTGCTGCTGAGACGTCGCAGACGCCGCGCATACGGTGGCCGAGGCGCATCCTGACGCTGTCGCAGATCAACCGGCGCCGCTGGGAAAACTTCAAGGGCAACCGACGCGCCTATCTGAGCCTGTGGGTGTTTCTCGCCGTGTTCGGCGTGTCGCTGGCTGCCGAGTTCGTCGCCAACGACAAGCCAATCCTCGTTCGCTACAAGGGCGAGTGGCTGGTGCCGGTGCTGGTGGCCTATCCGGAGGAAAAGTTCGGCGGTTTCCTCGCCATCACCGACTACAAGGACCCGGTGATCCTCGACGAGATCCAAGCGAACGGCTGGGCGCTTTGGCCACCGATCCGCTACTCGTATGGGTCGATCAACAAGGATTTTCCGCGGCTGAAGAATGCGTCGGGGCTGTGCATCGGGTTTCCTGCGCCGCCGCCGTGGGTCGGTCACGACGCCTATTGTGAGGCGACACCCGATCAGGTCCGACGCTTCGAGGCGTACGGCAATCGCAATTGGCTTGGCACAGACGATCAGGGTCGCGACCTGGTCGCGCGCCTGCTCTATGGGTTTCGCATCTCGGTGCTGTTCGGGCTCATCCTGACGACGCTGGCGTCAATCGTCGGCATTGCAGCGGGCGCGGTGCAGGGCTATTTCGGCGGCAAGGTCGATCTGTTTTTCCAGCGCTTCATCGAGATTTGGTCGTCGATGCCGGATCTGTTCGTGCTGATCATCATCTCATCTGTGCTCGTGCCGGGGTTCTGGACGTTGCTGATCATTCTGCTGCTGTTCCAGTGGGTCAGTCTTGTCGGCGTGGTGCGCGCCGAATTCCTGCGTGGGCGCAATCTCGAATACGTGACGGCCGCGCGCGCGCTAGGGCTGTCCGACGCCAAGATCATGTTCAAGCACATCCTGCCGAATGCGATGGTGGCGACGCTGACGTTCCTGCCGTTCAAGCTCACGTCGGCAATCACGTCGCTCACGGCGCTCGACTTCCTCGGCCTCGGCTTGCCGCCGGGGTCGCCGTCGCTGGGCGAACTGCTGACGCAGTCGACGGCGAATTTGCAGGCGCCGTGGATCGCGCTCGCCGCGTTCTTTTCCATCGCCGGTCTGCTGAGCCTGTTGATCTTCATCGGTGAAGGCGTGCGCGACGCACTCGACCCCAGAAAGACGTTCCGATGAACCAGCACTTCGTTCACGAGACTGTCGACCGGGCGAGCCGCGATACGCTGGTGCGCGTGCGCGAACTGTCGGTGGCGTTCGGTCGCGATGAGCGCCAAACGGTGGTCGTCAAAGGCGTGTCGTTCACGATCCAGCGCGGGGAGACGGTGGCGCTGGTCGGTGAAAGCGGTTCGGGCAAATCCGTTTCGGCGATGTCGATCACGCGATTGCTGCCCTATCCGGCGGCGTCGCATCCGACCGGCGAAATATTCTTCGAGGGCCAGGATCTCTTACGCGCGACGGATGCCGAACTGCGCACCATTCGCGGGCGGCGCATTTCCAATATCTTCCAGGAGCCGATGACGTCGCTCAATCCGCTGCACACCATCGAGCGGCAGGTGACGGAAGTGCTGAAGATTCATCGCGGCCTGGATGATGCAAGCGCGCGGGCGCGTATGCTTGCACTGCTGCGCCGCGTCGGCATTCGCGAGCCGGAGAAGCGGCTCGGCGCCTATCCGCATCAGCTTTCCGGCGGGCAACGTCAGCGCGTGATGATTGCCATGGCGCTGGCGAACGAGCCGGATCTTTTGATCGCCGACGAACCCACGACGGCACTCGATGTGACGATCCAGGCGCAGATCCTCGTACTGCTTGGCGAATTGAAAGCCGAAACGGGCATGGCGATGTTACTGATCACGCACGACCTCAGCATTGTGCGGAAGCTCGCCGAACGCGTCTACGTGATGCGAGCTGGGGAAATTGTCGAGGAAGGCCCGACAGAGCAAATCTTTGCGACGCCGAAGCATCCCTATACGCGGATGCTGATCTCGGCGGAACCGAAGGGCAAGGCGCCCGAGGCGCAGCCAGATGCGCCCATCGTGGTCTCGACAGACGAGCTCAAGGTGTGGTTTCCGATCAAGCACGGATTGCTTCGCCGTACGGTGGATCACGTCAAGGCCGTGGACGGCGTGTCGCTGACGCTGCGGGCTGGCGAGACCGTCGGTGTGGTGGGCGAATCGGGGTCGGGCAAGACCACGCTGGGGCTGGCGATCCTGCGGCTTATCGCGTCGCAAGGGCCCATTGTCTATCTCGGCCGCCGCATCGACGGGGCCGACAGTGCGGCGATGCGGCCGCTGCGCCGCGAGATGCAGATCGTTTTCCAGGACCCTTATGGATCGCTGTCGCCGCGCCTGTCGGTGGGGCAAATCATCGAGGAAGGGCTGACGATCCAGTTCCCCAATCTCGACGCGGACGAAAGGCGGCGGCGCGTATCAGCGTCGCTGGAAGCCGTCGGCCTCAAGGGCGATATGCAGGATCGCTATCCGCACGAGTTCTCCGGTGGTCAGCGGCAACGCATCGCCATCGCGCGCGCCATGGTCCTGGAGCCGAAGTTCGTCATGCTGGATGAGCCGACCAGCGCACTCGACATGAGTGTGCAGGCGCAGATCGTCGATCTGCTGCGCGATCTGCAGCGTGCGCGGGGTTTGTCATATCTGTTTATTTCGCATGATCTGCGCGTGGTGCGCGCGTTGGCCAATTACGTCATCGTGCTGAAGGGCGGTCGCATTGTCGAGCAGGGACCGGCGAAGTCGATCTTCGAGACGCCGCGCGAGGACTACACCAAGGCGCTGCTGGCGGCGGCGTTCAATCTGGAAGTGGCTGGTGGCGAGGCGGCTGCGACATGACTCTGTTGCTCGACATCAATGGTGCCGACGACAGCTGGTCGCCGCTTCGCTGGCAGGCGCGGTTTCAGGCAGAGCTTGCAGGCTGGCGGGTCGTGCGACGCGGCGTGGATGTCTACGAGGCGGGTGATCTTCAGTATGCGGCCGTGTGGAAGCCGGTTCCGGGTGCGCTTGCAGCGTGCAAGAATTTGCGGGCAATTTTCAATCTGGGCGCGGGCGTGGATGCGGTGCTGGCGGACACGACGTTGCCGGCAGTGCCGCTGGTGCGCGTCGTCAATGACGATCTGACGCGGCGCATGGTCGAGTATGTGGTGCTGCACGTTCTGCTGCATCATCGCCGCTTGCCGATGCTGCTGGCGTCGCAGCGGGAGAAGCGATGGGAGGCGAAGGATCAGTGGGCGGCGAGCGCGGTGCGCGTCGGCATCATGGGGCTTGGCGAACTGGGTCGCGCTGCGGCCGATGTG
>JANYHP010000173.1 GCA_025359005.1 Hyphomicrobiaceae bacterium
AGCCGCAGCGTCTTGTCGAGCAGCTGCAGGCCAGCCACGTCGAGGTCGGCGATCTGCCAGAAGTGGAAGACGCCGGCATCGTTCAAGCGCTGTTCGAGCTTGCCATTGATGATCTTGATGAGCTTGAGATCATCGGCTTCGCCGCGTGGGCCTTCGATGCCCTTGAACTTGCCGGGCAGCGCTTCGGCGCCGGGGTTTTCGGAGGCACCGACATCCACGCCCGAACCGGCTGCACCACGCTCGATGCCGTCGATGCAGGCCCGTGCGATCAAGTCGCAATAGAGCGTGATCGCGCGGCCCGCATCGTCATTGCCGGGGATCGGGAAGTCGATGCCGTCGGGATCGCAGTTGGTGTCGATGATGGCGACGATCGGGATGCCGAGCTTCTTGGCTTCGGCAATGGCGATCTGTTCCTTGTTGGTGTCGATCACGAACAGCAGCTCGGGCAGGCCACCCATTTCCTTGATGCCGCCGAGCGACTTCTGCAGCGTGTCGCGGTCGCGGGTGAGCTCAAGCAGCTCCTTCTTGCTGCGGCCCTTGCCTTCGCCGGCGATCAGCTCATCGAGCTGGCGCAGGCGCCGGATCGACTGCGAAATCGTCTTCCAGTTGGTCAGCGTGCCGCCGAGCCAGCGATGATTCATGTAATATTGCGCGCTACGCTTGGCCGCGTCGGCGATGTTTTCCGACGCCGTCCGCTTGGTGCCGACGTACAGCACGCGGCCGCCCTTGGCCACCGTGTCAGACACCTTGACCAGGGCGGTGTGCAGCAGCGGCACCGTCTGGGCGAGGTCGATGATGTGGATATTGTTGCGAGCACCGAAGATGTAGTTCGCCATCTTTGGGTTCCAGCGGTGCGACTGGTGACCGAAATGACAGCCAGCTTCGAGAAGCTGACGCATATTGAATTGCGGCAGAGACATTGAAAGTCCTATGATTTTCCGGTTGAACCGCCGCGGACCAAGTCTCTCTTGTTGCGCGTTCCGACACCCCTGGCGGGGAGCCGGCCGGAACGCGCGGAAGCGCGAGGCCGGAAGGCACGAACAAACGAGACACCGGAGCGCTGGTCGACGGGGCTTTTGGTCCGCCGGGCGCACATCCGCGTGTGGAGTGGGGCGACGTATAGGCACCCCCAGCCCGGATGGCAAGGGGGAGGGCTCGACGGGGAGGGCTCGACGGCACGAGCGTGCCCCCCAGATCGCCTCAAAGCAGCTTTCGCCCCGCCAGGTTGCGCATCAGCGCGGCGGCGCCGAAGGTCCAGGGGGGGCACTGGTCAGCGTGCGCCATCACGTTGGTGAGCGCGCCCAGCGCCGGCGCCGAAATGGTGACGATATCGCCCAACTTATGGGTAAAGCCCTGGCCCTTCTCGCCCCGGTCCTCGGTGGGCGCGAACATGGTGCCAAGATAGAGCACGGCGCCGTCCGGGTATTGGTGCGTTTTGCCGATCAGTTCGGCCACCAGATCGGCCGGGTCGCGGGCGATCTCGCGCATCGATGAGACCCCGCGCAGCACGAAGCCATCCGGCCCCGTCACATCGAGCGCCACGTCCATGGCCCGTACGGTGTCCAGCGTGAACCGCCTATCGAAGAACCGGACGAACGGCCCGAGGCTGGCGGATGCGTTGTTGTCCTTCGCCTTGGACAGCAGCAGCGCCGAGCGTCCCTCGAAGTCGCGCAGATTAACGTCATTGCCCAGCGTCGCGCCGACGATCTTTCCGGTCCCGGCGACCACCAGCACCACTTCGGGCTCAGGATTGTTCCACGTCGAGCGCGGGTGCAGGCCGGCCTTCATGCCGTGCCCCACCGCCGACAACGGCTGCGCCTTGGTGAAGATCTCGGCATCCTCGCCGATGCCCACCTCCAGATATTGCGACCAGGCGCCAGCCTTGATCAGCGCAGCCTTGAGCGCCAGCGCTTCCTTCGAGCCCGGTTTCAAGCGGCGCAGATCGCCGCCGAGTTGTGCCTCCACCGCGGCACGGAGGCCGGCGGCTTTCTCCGGCGCGCCTTTGGCCTGCTCCTCGATGACGCGTTCCAGCATCGAGCGTGCGAACGTGACACCGGCTGCTTTGACCGCAGCCAGATCGATCGGCGCCAGGAGCCACGGCTTGCTCGGATTGCGCGTGTCCTCCGGCGTATTTGCCAGTAGGCTGTCGAGCGTACCGATGCGTTCGCCCGTCGCCGCGCGCAAGCTGGCCGCCGGATCGGACACTTCGCACAGCGCCGACATGGTCGAGGCTATCGCCGTGATGTCATAGACACCATCGGCACGCACGGCGACGACCGATGGGCCAGCCAGTTCCGGCCGCCACACGCGGCCCGCGAGCGCCGCGTCGCCAAAGTCGGTGGGCAAGGTCTTGGCTGCTGTCAGTACCAGTGTCATAGCGATCTCCGATCCGCACCCCGGCGCCGCCAATCCGTCAACCCGGCAGCCGCATCACATGCTCGGCCGGGGCGTGGAGAATTGCAACAGCATCGCCCCGCACCAGCGTGCCGGCCTCGCGGACGCGGCACGTCACGCCGCCGCGCCACTGAGGCGCCAGTGCCGACAGCAGTCCCCGGTGCGCCGCCTCCATGCGCTGGCACGGGTAGGTCTGCCCGGTGATCTCCAGCACCACCGGGCCGACTTGCAGCACGCCCCCCTTGGCGCGCGGCAGACGGACGCCTTCGACCAGCAGGTTGGCGCGTCGCGTGGTCCACGGCAGAGCCAGCGGCCCCATCAGATCGGCCAGATCCAGCAGCGCTGCTGCCCAGTCCTCGACCGCCAGCACCGTGATCTGCCGCGTCTTGAACTTCGCACCGCGCGCGTCGCCATCGAGCCCCGCCTCAGGCGTGACGAGGCCACGCTCCAGCGTCTCCATCGGCCCCCGCGACCGCTCCCTGCGCGCAATGCCTATCAATCGAGCTGGCAAAGGGCTGGCCTGCCGGGTTTGGGGCTAACGCCAGAACGACAGCACAATGGCCACGGCGCTGCCGAGGCTGGCGGCGGCCATAGCCACGAAGCCGATCATGAAGCCGGTACCGCGCGCTTCGGCGGCGCGGCTGTAGGAGAGAACATACAGCACCCGGCCGCCGATCCAGATTGCGCCGAGCAGCGCCGCCCAACGGTCGCCCACGTAGTACGCGAACACCCACAGCGCCGGCAGCATGGTGACGAACTGTTCGAGCGTGTTGGCATGCGCCCGCCAGACGCGGTTGAAGTCATCCGACCCCATGGTTGCGGGCGCCTTGACGCCATAGCGACGCCGCGCACCCGCCACCAGGATGCCCGTCCACACGTAGGTCGCGATCATCCCTACCGTCACCAGTGCCGTCAGCCGAAAGTCCATGTGATCCCCCAATGGTCGCCCTGCGTCAGTCGATATCCTCGACCTTGGCGTCGGCGCCGCCCTTCATGCGCTGCGCCAGCGCGCTTTCAATGAACATGTCGATATCGCCGTCGAGCACGGCCGCCGGATTGCCCGACTGAGTGCCGGTGCGCAGGTCTTTGATCATCTGATAGGGCTGCAGCACGTACGACCGGATCTGATGGCCCCAGCCGATATCGGTCTTGCCCGCCTGATCGGCCATGGCCTTATCTTCGCGCTTCTTCAATTCCATATCGTAGAGGCGCGCCTTCAGCCGCTTGAACGCGATATCCTTGTTTTGATGCTGCGAGCGCTGTTCCTGCGCGAAGATGTTGATGCCGGTTGGCTTGTGCACGAGGCGGACGGCCGATTCGGTCCGGTTGACCGACTGTCCGCCAGCACCCTGTGCGCGCGCAAACGTGATCTCGATATCGGCCGGGTTGATCTCGATATCGATGGTATCGTCGACCACCGGATAAACCTGGATGGAGCAGAACGACGTGTGTCGCCGCGCGTTGCTATCAAACGGCGAGATGCGCACCAGCCGGTGCACGCCCGCCTCCGTCTTCAGCCAGCCGTAGGCATTCTCGCCCTTGAACTCCAGCGTACAGCCCTTGATGCCCGCCTCGTCGCCGGGGGCCAGATCGGTCAGCGTCACCTTGAAGCCGCGGCGTTCACCCCATTTGGTGTACATCCGCATGAGCATCTCGGCCCAGTCCTGGCTTTCGGTGCCGCCGGCGCCGGCGTGCACTTCGAGATAGGTATCCATGCCGTCCGCTTCGCCCGAAAGCAGCGCTGCCACCTCGCGCTGCCGCGCTTCCGCGGCTAGATGCTGAAGCGCCGCCTCACCTTCGGTGATGGTGGCCGCGTCGCCCTCGGCTTCACCGAGATCGATGAGGGTCATCGCATCGTCGAAGTCGCTTTCAAACGATGTGAAGGCCTTCAGGGATTTTTCTGTCGCCGTTCGCTCGCGCATGATCTTCTGCGCGACCTTGGGATCGGACCAGATGCCCGGGTCCTCGGCGCGGGCGTTCAGTTCGCCGAGTTTTTTCTTCGCCGTATCCGGGTCAAAGATACCTCCGGAGCAGGCCCAGCGACTCGCGGATGGCTTCGGCGTGGGCTTTGGCTTCGGCGCGCATGGGGGATGTCCGTATCGAAAGAAGTGCGTTTATCGTGCGCCGCTATAGACCGCGCGACGCAGCACTGTAAACCGCACTCACCTCAATACGTCGCGCGGCCGTTGGCGATGGAGCGACCGCCCTGCTGCTTTTGCTGTTCGGCGGAGACGAAGTCGGCGCCATCGCCGGAGGTGAGGCCGATGACCGAGTAGCTGTCGTCGGGCTCTTCAAACGGCTTGAAGAACTCCCACATCGTGTCTTTGTCTTCGCCCGAAGCGCGCACGCCCGTCTTGGTGTTGATGCGCACGGTCTTGAGGCCGGCGGGCTGGCGGAACGGCACGGGCTTACGATCGGCGAGCGCAAGCTTCAGGAAATTGCCGACGATGGGCGCGGCGAACTGCCCGCCGGTCTTGCCTTTGCCCATGGGCTTCGGCGTGTCGTAGCCGATGAACACGCCGACCACGAGATCCGGCGTGAAGCCGATGAACCAGGCATCCTTCTCGTCGTTGGACGTGCCGGTCTTGCCGGCGATCGGCACGTTGGGCAGAATTTCACGCACGCGTGTGCCGGTGCCGCGCTGCACGACGCCTTCCATGATCGACGTCATCTGGTAGGCGGTGTGCGGATCGAGAATCTGGCGCCGGTCGTCGGGCAAATCCGGCTCTTCCCCAGGCGTCGCCACGCGGCACTTGGCACATTCGCGGTCGTCGTGCCGCCAGATTGTTTTACCCCAGCGGTCCTGGATACGATCGATCAGAGAAGCGCGCACCAGTTTGCCGCCATTGGCGAACGTCGAATAGGCCGTCACCATGCGCAGCAGCGTCGTCTCGCCGGCACCCAGCGACATCGACAGCACGGGCAGCAGGTCGTCATAGACGCCGAAACGCTTGGCGTATTCCACGATCAGCGGCATGCCCATGTCATCGGCGAGGCGCACCGTCATCTGATTGCGCGATTTCTCGATGCCATGCCGCAACGTCTGCGGCCCATAGGATTTGTCACCTTCATAGTTCTTCGGGCACCATTCTTCGCCCCTGAGCTGTTCCTTGCAGAACGGCGCATCAAGCACGATCGACGTCGGCTTGTAACCGTTGTCGATGGCGGCCGCGTAGACGATAGGCTTGAACGACGAGCCCGGCTGGCGGCGCGCCTGCAGCGCCCGGTCGAACTGGCTGGCGGCGAACGAGAAACCGCCCACCACCGCATGCACGCGGCCGGTGTGCGGGTCCATCGCTATCATGCCACCGGCCACTTCCGGCACCTGCATCAGCGACCAGACAGCACCCGGGCCATCCGGTTTCGCTGGATCTTTCGGCGCCACCCAGACAACGTCACCGACGGCGAGTACATCCCCTGGCCCCGCCGCCTTCGACGGTTTTTTGTTGGCCCATTTGATTTCGTCGTAAGGGATATCCACGCCCTCGCGTTCGGCCACGATCTTGCCGTCGGGCCCACGGCCCGGCTTCAGGCCGAGCTGCGCTTTCGTCTTGTCGAGACCGATGACGACACCAAGGCGCCACGGCGCCATATCGAGCGGCGTATCGATGGCGCCGAGCGTTGTACCCCAATCGCCGGCCGCGTCGATCTTCTGGACCGGTCCACGCCACCCCTTGTCGCGATCGAAGTTGACCAGGCCGTCGATCAGCACCCGGCGTGCCATCCGTTGCATACGCGGATCGAGCGTCGTGCGGACCGAAAGTCCGCCGTTGACCTTGCCGTCGCCGGCGCCGGTGCGGTCGGCTTTGCCGTAAAGTCCGTCTTCCTGATAGAGCGACACCAGCGTGCGCCGCACTTCTTCGGCGAAGTAGTCGGCCGCATAGATCTGCGTGCCGAGCGAGCGGATGTTGACGACCAGATCCTTGGCCTTTGCCGCGTCCGCCTGCTGGCGCGTGATGTAGCCATTGGTGGCCATCTCGCCGAGGATCCAATTGCGCCGCTCGATCGCGCGCTCTTTGGCCCGGAACGGATGGAACAGGTTGGGCCCCTTCGGCAAGGCCGCGAGATAGGCCGCCTCCTCCGGCTCAAGCTGATCGAGTTCCTTGCCGAAATAGGTCAGCGACGCCCCCGCCACGCCATAGGCGCCGAGCCCGAGATAAATCTCGTTCAGGTACAGCTCAAGAATTTTTTCCTTGGGATAAGCCTTCTCGATCCTAAGCGCGAGAATGGCTTCCTTCAACTTACGTTCCAGCGTGCGATCGCTGGTCAGCAGGAAGTTCTTGGCAACCTGCTGGGTAATCGTCGAGGCGCCTTCCGCGCGCCGCTTCGAGCCTTTTATTGCGGCCTCCATAGCCTTCAGCGCGGCGCGGCCGATGCCGTGCATATCGATGCCGGGATGCTCGAAGAATCTCTTGTCCTCGGCCGACAGATAAGCGCCCCATACCATTTTGGGGATGGTGTTCATGGGCACGAAGATGCGCCGCTCTTTGGCGTATTCAGCCATCAGGCTGCCATCGTGCGCGTGAATGCGCGTCATCACCGGGGGTTCGTACTTGGCGAGGCTGTCATAGTCTGGCAGATCGCGCGATGCCTTCCACAACAGGTAACCTGCCACGCCCGAACCGGCGATTCCAAGGATGACGGAGGTCGCAAAGACGAAGCCAAGTACGCGCAGCAGCGTGCTCTTGCGCCGTTTCCGGCGCTTGGGTCGAACTGGCGGGGGCAGGGTCGGCGCGCGCATCAGACCAAGTATCCGAAAGTCCGGGACGGCACGCCACGAAAACTACGCGGCGAACAGTGCGGAAAGTTTAAGCGCGAGGGCGGACACGCACGCGGCACTAGGCGCTGGCCTCCTCGAACGCGGCCGGCGTCACGTCTCATTCGACCACTGCGCCCGCGACTGAGGACGCACACGTCTTGCCTGAACACAGAACGCCCGAAGCGGACGACCACCGGCACAGACACGCCCAGGCAGCAACTCAGATGGGTTACAACGATCAGCGGTGTGTAGTGCACCCTCCCCCCCACAGCAAGCGCTGGAATTGACACAACAGCTCCGATCCACCGTCACAGCAGCGCTAAGTCCATTGTCATGTCCATTGTCATGCCCACTGTCATGTCCATCGTCGGTGCCAATTGCGGCAGCATCGCGCCGGACAGCACTCATAGTCGCGCCCACACAGGCGCGCCGCGATGGAATCACGGCCTCGCCGCTGCCAGACGGCGTCCCGCATAGGTGTCGATCGCCGCAGCAATCGCCACCGCAATGCGCTTCTGCCACGCCGCCGTCTGCATCTGCTGGGCGTCCATCTCGTGGGTCAGGAACCCCAATTCGACCAGTGCCGTAGGCGTCTGCACCTGGCGCAATACTTTGAAGGCTGCAGCGCGCGACGGATCGCGCCCCAACATTTGCGTCGGCCGCAGCCGATCGATAAGTAGGCTTCTGAATTCATGTGAAAAATTCTGTGTCTCGCGCTTGACGAGATCAGCCAGGATCGAATTGACCTGCCCCTCGTCGCCAGCCTCCGCGCCATCCAGACCACCGGCGGCATCCGCAGCGTTTTCCTTCTCGGCCAGTTGGCGGGCAGCCTCATTCGAGGCCGTTTCCGAAAGCGTGTAGACGGTCGCCCCCCGTGCCGTCCGCGCCACCGCCGCATCCCCCACCGAATCAGCATGGATCGAGATGAACAGATCGGCACCCGCCGCCTGCGACACCTCGACCCGCCGATCCAACGAGACGAACGTATCGCCCACACGCGTCATGCGGACATCGTACCCGTGCCGGCCATCGAGCGCGGCCTTCAGATGGTGGGCGACTTGCAACACAATGTCCTTCTCGACTACGTGCGTTTGGCTCATGGCGCCGCCATCGATGCCGCCGTGGCCGGGGTCGATCATGACGACGAACCGGCCCTGTACCTTGCGCTCGACAAACGGCTTTGCCGGGGCGGTAGCGGCCACCGGCGGCGTGGCTGGCGCGGCGACAACGCCGCCCGGTGCGGGCTCAATTGTAACCTGCAGCGATGCAGGCGACGTCGCGGTTGCTGGCACCATCTGCGTCCGCGCAATGCGCGCAGCCCACGCAGCCTCGATAACGATGCGCGAACGACCGGCCGAAAATACGCCGTAGCGGAACTCCCATCCGGCATGCCCGTGGCTGCGCCCGACGCCGGGAGGCAACGCAAAGTCCAGATGGGGAACATCGATGACCACCCGGCTCGGATTGGCGAGCACGAACACACTCGCGTCCACCGGCTTGCTCAGAGAAAGCGCAAAAACGAACCGCGGCCCCGCGGCCGTCGCCCCTCCATGGAGGCTGGCCGCCGTCGCAACCGCCGGTCCCTCAACCGCAATTGGCCGCACCTCCGGCGCCACCACATCGGGCACCGCGACCTTCGGTCGGCTTTTCGGCACCTCAGCCACAGCCGGATCGGCCGGCAATGGACCGTGCGACTTGGCAATTTCGGTCTGCGCTCTGGCGGCAACCACGATGCCAGCGGCCTCGAGCACGGCAACCACGCCTGCCAGTAAGACGTGCGCGATCACTCGCGACCGAAAATGCGTCGGTTGGCATCCAGCCAGGATTTGCATGCCTCCCCTCCGAAGCTCTGCCGGTCCACCGCGAACATCCTGGCGAAAGCCCCGGGGCCGGATCGCTGATGAGGTGTCGCTTAGGTGGTTCGCGAAGCGCTTGCAACTGGCGTCACAAACTCGTACATTATGAATAGCGTGATTTGCCGACCCAGTTGCAGTTATGTCAACGCGCAACCGAATAGGCAACATGCCCTGATGCGCGGCTCACAAGGCCATAGAGGCGCGGGAGGGCAGGTTCGTTCGCAAGGGCGGAAAATGTCCCGAAGTCCTGGTAGGGCGGTTCGGGAGTTCTCCTACCGAAAGGTCTTCTTAAAGTCTCAGCGTGCGGGTCGCTCCGCGCACCGACGGCGGTAAGCAGAAGTAAACCACGACGAGGGTATGGTACGGAGATGAGCACGGACCGGCTGCGGTCTCAGGGGCCGCTGAAGTATCCCGAAAGGCTCGCTCGGGTCTAAAGGTCCGCAAACTACGCGCTCGAAAGGCGCCGACGACGACGGTCAAGAAGTACCTACGCGCAATCTTACCCAACATTGGAAATCAGTCTCTAGTAATCAAGCCAGACAGACACCCTGAATCGCACAGGGGTTCAGCCCAAGTCACCTCGAACCAGGGTCCGTTATGACCCGCGGCCGGACGCGAGCTCGGACCTCAGAAGGTACAATGAATTCTGCTGTCCCGGGTCGCCGCCAGTCAATCGGCGCGAAGCAGGGCGGCGCAGGGCGCGGGGCCCGCACTCCAACCCGCTGAGTTTGCTGCCAGCCTCAAGCCAAGCTGCAGCGCGGCACCGTTTCGACCGGGCATCCCGTCGGACCAGTGCACCCAAACCGGAGCCGACACCAACGGTGATCGATCTCATGCCCAGCCTCCCGACCAGTGAGAATGCTACAAACGCGCGGCTTTTGCGCGTTGGTTGCACTGTTGCTGGATGGACACCGCGGCAACGCGGCGTGGCTGGCGGCAGATCGCACCTTGATGCCATCACGCCCACAAGGCGTAGCGGCAGGGCTGTCGGCGCCATCATAGACCCCAAGCATGGCGCGCGGCCTCCCGTCGCGGCCTGCCCGGCAACCCATGATCCCCTTTCCGATCTGAGACTGCCGGTCGCAGGACCGCGGGCGCGAACCTCGCCGCCCAGGACCTATTCAAAATGGACAACAAAACCAATAAGATGCTTATCGATGCCACCCACCCGGAAGAGACCCGGGTCGTGGTACTTCGCAATGGCCGCGTAGAGGAATTCGACTACGAATCAGCCGCCCGCAAACTGCTGCGCGGCAATATCTATCTGGCCAAGGTCACGCGCGTCGAGCCATCGCTGCAGGCGGCGTTCGTCGAGTACGGCGGCAATCGCCACGGCTTCCTGGCTTTCAACGAAATTCATCCCGACTATTACCAGATCCCCATGTCCGATCGGCAGGCGCTGATCGATGACGAAGCCGCGGCCGAAGCTGAGGCCGACGCAGAGGCCGACGCCCGCGCCGAGCGACGGGCCCAGAGCAGCAGCCGCCGCGAAAGCGGTCGCGACGGCGACCGTGACGGGCAGCGCGACGGGCAACGCGAAGGCCGGGGCGGCCGCCGCAGTGGCCACCGCTCCGGACGCCATGACGGCAATGGCGGTCGCGGCCATTCGGAACGAAATCCTCTCGCCGAAGCTGGCAGCGAACAGCCCCGCATCGACGATGGCGGCGCGCTTCTGCCCGAGGCCAATGCCCAGGCAACAATTGCCGCGGCGGCTGGCCATCCCGTCGAAACAATCAGCGAGCCCTTTGCGCCGGAGCCGGGCGCAGCCCACGACGATCGCCATGACCACCACGACCACGACGGCCATCAGCACGAGCATAGCCACGACACCGAAGCCCATGCCGCCCATCCGGAAGCGGCCCACGACCACCTCCACGACGCGCCCCACGATCATTTGCCCCCCGACACCGCGTCCCACCACGACGAGGCGGCAGGCCGGCACGACACCACCCGCGACGATCATCGGACCGGTGACGAACGCCATCACGACGGCAGCAACGGCAACGGTAATGGCGACGGGAACGACCAGGGTGGCCATGGCGACGGCGGTCGCCATGCAATCGCCGGTGCCGAACACATCGAGCAGGTGCCGGATGTCATCGAGGCCCCGGAAACGATCGGCGAAGGGGTCGACGAGGACGTCGGGCACGAGGAGGACGGCGCCGAAGAGGTGCAAGAGCGTCCGCGCCGCCAACGTCGCCGCCAATACAAGATCCAGGAAGTTATCAAGCGTCGCCAGGTCATCCTGGTCCAGGTCGTCAAGGAAGAGCGCGGCAACAAGGGTGCGGCGCTGACCACGTACCTGTCGCTGGCCGGCCGCTACACTGTGCTGATGCCCAATACGGGCCGAGGTGGTGGCATCTCGCGCAAGATCACGCAGCCGGGCGACCGCAAGCGCCTGAAGGCTGTCGCCCAGGAACTCGATGTGCAGGAAGGGATGGGCCTGATCATCCGCACAGCCGGTGCGGCCCGCACCAGCCAGGAAATCAAGCGCGATTATGAATACCTGCTGCGGCTGTGGGAGAGCGTTCGCGACCTCACGCTGCAATCGACCGCCCCCAGCCTCGTCTACGAGGAAGGCAATCTGATCAAACGGTCGATCCGCGATCTCTACACCAAAGAGATCGACGAGGTCGTCGTCGCCGGCGACCAAGCCTATGAGGACGCCAACGCCTTCATGCGCATGCTGATGCCGAGCCACGTCAAGAACGTGACGCGCTACAGCCATGGGGAGGCGCTGTTCTCGCGCTATCCGATCGAGCGGCAACTGACCGCCATGTTCAGCCCGTACGTCACGTTGAAATCGGGCGGCTACCTGGTGATCAACCAGACCGAGGCACTCGTCTCTATCGATATCAACTCCGGCAAGTCGACGCGAGAGTACTCCATCGAGGAAACCGCGCTGGCGACCAACCTGGAAGCCTCCGATGAAATCGCCCGGCAGTTGAAGCTGCGCGATCTTGCCGGCCTCATTGTCATCGACTTCATCGACATGGAGGAGAAGCGCAACAACCGGAAGGTCGAGCATCGCTTGACCGACGCATTGCGCTTCGACCGCGCCCGCATCCAGGTGGGCCGCATTTCCCACTTCGGCCTCTTGGAAATGAGCCGCCAGCGCATGCGCACCGGCGTGCTCGAAGGCTCCACCACGCAATGCGCCCACTGCCAGGGCACCGGCATGATCCGCTCGACCGAAAGCGTGGCTCTCGCCGTGCTGCGCGGCCTTGAGGATCATCTGGCCAAGGATGGCCGCTCGTCGGTCAATGTGCTGACGACAGCGACCGTGGCGCTTTACATCCTCAACAACAAGCGCACTTTCCTCGTCGTGACCCGCGGTGTCTGGATAGCGCTGGGCCATCTCGGGGGCTTCTTCGCCTTCAGTCGGAGGCTCGTTGCCCTCCAGGCCCCAGTCCATGCTGACTGCGGTGCGGTCGGCCGGGCGTGGCGCGATCACCGGCACGGCACTGCGTTCGATGGCGAAATTTGCGCCCTGCATGCGATCGGAGGCCTGCACGGCGACCGCCGCGCCATAACGGCGTTCGATGTCGACGATGAAAGTGCGCTTGTTGTTGAGGATGTAAAGCGCCACGGTCGCTGTCGTCAGCACATTGACCGACGAGCGGCCATCCTTGGCCAGATGATCCTCAAGGCC
>JANYHP010000205.1 GCA_025359005.1 Hyphomicrobiaceae bacterium
CGCCGCAGCCGCGTTCTGCCGCCTGTCGGGCTACGCCTTCATGCGCTTCATCCCGCTGACGCCACGAATTGAAGCCGCCCTTGCCGCCATCCCTCTGGCCGTCATGGTCGGCATCATCGGCCCGCCCGTGCGGCGCGGCAGCCTGCCGGACTGGGCCGGCCTTTTTGTGACGGTCGCCGCCGCCCGCCTGCGCAGCAACGACTTCACAGCCCTCATTCTGGGCATGGCCGTCGTCGCCGCCCTGCGTGCGGTCCAATGACGCCGCTTGCTCCGGGAAAAGCGCGCTCCAGCCGCTTTCCCCGACGGGTTGCGTCTGCTAGACACCGCCATGTTCCAGCTTCGCAGATCGGCTCAGGCCCGCCCGATGCAGCGCACCAGCGCCCAGTCGCGCGGCGGCGTCGCCGTCGCTGCCCACCGCACACTATGAGCCCCGGGAGACAACAATGGCCAAACGTCACATTCTCGACGAGAGCTCCATCGGCCTGACGTTCGACGACGTGCTGCTGGTGCCGCAGGCGTCCGATATTCTGCCCGCGCAGGTGGACGTGGGCACCCAGCTGACCAAGTCGATCAACCTTCGCATTCCGATCGTATCCTCGGCCATGGACACCGTGACCGAGAGCAATCTGGCGATCGCCATGGCCCAGGCGGGCGGCATCGGCGTGATCCACCGCAACCTCGATCCGGAGAAACAGGCCGATCAGGTGGGCCGCGTCAAACGCTTCGTTTCGGGCATGGTGATCAACCCCATCACCGTCAATCCGGAGGCGACACTCGCCGAGGCGTTGCGGCTGATGGATACCAATAACATCTCCGGTATTCCCGTCGTCGAAGCGGGCAAGACCGGCCGGCTGGTCGGCATCCTGACCAACCGCGATGTCCGCTTCGCAACCAACCCCGACCAGCGCGTCGCCGAACTGATGACCAAGGACAAACTCGTCACCGTGCCCGAAGGCGTCGAGCGCGAGGAAGCCAAGCGCCTGCTGCATCAGCACCGCATCGAGAAGCTGCTGGTGGTCGACGACAAATACCGCTGCATCGGGCTGATCACCGTCAAGGACATCGAGAAGGCCCACAAGCATCCCAACGCCTGCGTCGACGAGCAGGGACGCCTGCGCGTGGCAGCGGCCACCAGCACCGGACCCGACGGCTTCGAACGTGCCGAGCGGCTGGTCGCAGCCGGCGTGGACCTTGTGGTGGTCGACACTGCGCACGGCCACTCCGCCGGTGTGCTCAAGGCTGTGACGCGCATCAAGAAGCTGTCCAACCGCGTCCAGGTCGTGGCCGGAAACGTGGCCACCGCCGACGGCACCAAGGCGCTGATCGACGCCGGCGCCGACTGCGTGAAAGTCGGCATCGGCCCGGGCTCGATCTGCACCACGCGCATCGTCGCGGGCGTCGGCGTACCGCAGTTGACGGCAGTACTCGCCGCGGCGGAAGAGGCGATGAAGCACGGCGTGCCGATCATCGCCGATGGCGGCATCAAGTTCTCGGGCGACATCGTCAAGGCTCTCGCCGCCGGGGCCGGTTGCGTCATGATCGGCTCGCTGCTGGCCGGCACCGACGAAGCCCCCGGCGAGACCTATCTCTACCAGGGCCGCACCTATAAATCGTACCGCGGCATGGGCTCGGTGGGCGCCATGGCCCGCGGCTCGGCAGACCGCTATTTCCAGGCCGAAGTGCGCGATCAGCTGAAACTGGTGCCCGAAGGCATCGAAGGCCAGGTGCCCTACAAGGGCTCGGTCGACGGCGTGCTCCACCAGCTTGTCGGCGGCCTGCGCGCCGGCATGGGCTACGTCGGCGCCCACACGCTGAAAGACCTGCGCGAGCGCGCCAAGTTCGTCCGCATCTCCCCCGCCGCCATGAGCGAAAGCCATACGCACGGCGTCACCATCACACGCGAAGCACCCAATTATCCGGGCAATCGGTGAGGGTGGACGCATGCGTGGAAAGGAAGCCAAAGGGCGCGCCGTAGTTTGACGGCTGCGCCGTCGGGCCTTTGAACCCGCCGTGGGTCGGTCAACGGGAGAGCGTCGGGAAGACAGCCAAAGGGCTCTGCCCTTTGAACCCGTCTTGCGCGGATGTGGCGCCTGCCACGCCGAAGCCGCGCCGACTACGCCGTGGCAGCGCCGTTAATGCGGCGTCCTTGACAGAGCGGGTTGCCCGAAGGGACGCGTCCCTTCGGCGGGAGCATGAGGGCCGGCCCTCGTTCGCGCGTGAGCGCGAAGTTGGCAGCCAGGGACACAAAACCACATTGTTTCCACACAAACGACCACACGCGGAAGTTTACTTTAAAATACAATGCAAGCTGATTATGCAGCCGGAGCGTGCTATTGTCTGAGTATAACTTCCGTTGCACTCGTGGGCGCTCGAGAGCTTGTCGATCACCGCGACGGAGGCGTGGCTGGCGAAATGGGTTGGGGTCTGCAATGGGCCCGACACCTCCTTAAGCGAGCCGGTGATGTTGAGACTGGTGTACCGTTGAGCGCGACGTGCGCG
>JANYHP010000209.1 GCA_025359005.1 Hyphomicrobiaceae bacterium
GTCGAGGGGCAGCGCCCCTCGATCTTGTTCAAGGACACACCACACCATGCTGCTTGGCTGCATCGCCGACGACCTGACCGGGGCGTCCGACCTCGCGCTCATGCTGACGCGCGCCGGCATGCGCACAGTGCAGGTCATGGACGTGCCCGATGCCGCAACCAACCTCGACGGCTTCGACGCCGTGGTGGTGGCGCTCAAGACGCGCACCTGCCCGGTGGCCGAAGCCATCGATCTCTCCGTGCGCAGCGCCGACGCTCTGCTCGCCCGCGGCGCCAGACAGATCCTGTTCAAATACTGCTCGACCTTCGACAGCACGGACACCGGCAACATCGGCCCCGTCGCGGACGCGCTGATGGCGCACCTGAAAACCGATTTCACGATTGTCTGCCCGGCGTTCCCCGCCAACAAGCGCACGATCTATAACGGCCATCTTTTCGTTGGCGACCAGTTGCTCTCGGACAGTCCCATGAAGGACCATCCGCTGACGCCGATGCGCGACGCCAATCTGGTCACGGTTCTGCAACGTCAAACCCCGCATAAGGTCGGCCTCGTGGCCTTCGCAACCGTCGCCAAGGGCGCCGACACCATCGCCGAAGCCTTCCGCATGGCACGCACCCGCGGTGAGCGCTACGCCATCGTCGATGCCATCACCGACCTCAATCTCTACGACATCGGCCGTGCCACAGCCGACATGAAATTGATCACCGGCGGCTCCGGTATCGCCCTCGGCCTACCCGGCAATTTTGTCCGCGCGGGCGTAATGACGGCCGCCCCCGTGCCACAAACGATGGCCGCACCTAAAGGCCGTGCGGCAATCCTCGCGGGATCGTGCTCGGAAGCGACGCGGGGCCAGGTGGCTGCGGCCATCAAGGCCGGCGTGCCGACTTTCAAGATCGATCCGCTCGCCCTCGTCGGCGGCCAGATCAGTGTCGCCGGGATCGTCGACTGCGCGCAGCGCTCGCCAGCCGACAAACCCGTCCTCATCTATTCGAGCGCCGATCCGGCCTCCGTGCGTGCCTCGCAAGCCGAACTCGGCCGCGACCGCGCTGGCCACTTTGTCGAGCAGGCAATGGCCGAGATTGCCAAAGCGTTGGTGGCAAAAGGGTTCACACGCCTGATTGTAGCCGGTGGCGAAACCTCCGGCGCGGTGGTGCAAGGGCTCGGCGTCGCCAGCCTGGAGATCGGGCCGGAAATCGATCCCGGTGTTCCGTGGACGCGCGCGGTCGGCCGCGATCTGGTGCTCGCCTTGAAGAGCGGCAACTTTGGCGCCGCCGATTTCTTCACCAAAGCTTGCGCGAAACTGTCGTGAGCGCGGCCGACGAAACGCGCGCCCGCGACGCCATCGTCAGCGTCGCGGCATCGTTGTTCACTCGCGGCCTCACCCACGGCTCGACCGGCAACATCTCGCAGCGCCTCGCCGACGGCGGCTGGCTGATGACACCGACCGGGAGTTCGCTCGGCACGCTCGATCCCGCCCGGCTCTCGCGGCTCGACGCACAGGGCCGCCACATCGCCGGCGACGCGCCCACCAAAGAATCCGTGCTCCACACCGTCATGTACGATCGGCGACCGGAAACCGGCGCGGTGGTGCACCTGCATTCCACCTACGCCGTCGCCGTCAGTTGCTTGCATGGCCTCGATCCCGCCAACGTGCTGCCACCGATCACGGCCTACGCGGTGATGCGCGTCGGCGCCCTCGCCCTGGCGCCCTACTTCCCACCCGGCGACGCAGCCCTCGCCACAGCCGTCGCAGCACTCGCCTCCAGACATCACGCCATCCTGCTCGCCAACCACGGCCCCGTCGTCGCCGGCCGCACGCTGACGGCCGCCGCCGACGCCATCGAGGAACTGGAAGAAACCGCGCGCCTGCACCTGCTTTTGCGCGGCCACGCCATCAATCCGCTAACGCCCGCCCAAGTCGCCGAAGTGCAACGCCGGTTTCCGGTGTGACGGGACAGCCTGCCTCAAATGGAGGCAACACGCCCACCCAATCGATCACCCGTCTGCCCCGAGCGCCGTCGCCTTCTGCCGCGCGCTCAACATCCCCGCACCCGAACCATTGGCCCCCACGGCAAACTCTGCTTAGCTGAAGCCTTAAATTCCCAGCCACAGCACAGGCCCGCACTCCATGACCAACAAGATCGATCTTCACGGCCGCTTCGCCGTCGTCACCGGAGGTGCACAGGGCATCGGCAAAGCCGTCACGCAACGCTTTCTGGCCTCGGGCGCGGTGATTGCCATCTGGGATCACGACGCGGCGCTGGCCGAGAAAACCGCCGCCGAGATGGGGCCGAACGTGTTGGCCGTCGCCTGCGACGTGACCGACCCGAAATCGGTCGCCGCCGCCCGCGACGCAACGCTCGCCAAATTCAAGCGCATCGACATTCTCGTCAACAACGCCGGCATCACCGGACCGAATGGGCCGGTCTGGGAACTCAAGCTCACCGACTGGCAGCGCGTGTTCGCCGTCAATGTCGACGGCCCGTTCAACTGCTGCAGTGCTGTCGTGCCGGGCATGATCGCCCAGAACTACGGCCGCATCGTCACCATCGCGTCGGTCGCCGGCAAAGAAGGCAACCCCAATGCCTCCGCCTATTCCGCATCCAAGGCCGCCGTGATCGGGCTCACCAAATCGCTCGGTAAAGAGCTTGCGAGCTACGACATCTCCGTCAACGCCATTGCGCCGGCTGCAGCCAAAACCGCCATCTTCGACCAGATGACGCAAACCCAT
>JANYHP010000218.1 GCA_025359005.1 Hyphomicrobiaceae bacterium
GTCGAGGGCTACATGGATGTGGTCGCCCTGACGGAAGCGGGGTTCGGCGAGGCCGTGGCGCCGCTCGGTACGGCCCTCACGGATGATCAAACGCGGTTGCTGTGGCGGATGGCGGATGAGCCGATCCTGTGCTTCGACGGCGATAGCGCCGGCAAGAAAGCTGCGTTCCGCGCCATTGATGTGGCGATGCCGCATCTGAAGCCGGGCGTGTCGTTGCGCTTTGCGTTTCTGCCCGACGGGCTCGATCCGGATGACTTGATCCGACAGAACGGGCCGGCGGCGATGGAGGCATGCCTCGCGGCCACCCGATCGCTCGTCGATGTGCTGTGGGACCGCGAGTGGGCCGGGGGTGACTGGTCGACGCCGGAGCGGCGCGCGCAATTGGAATTGCAACTCAACACACTGGTGGCGCGGATCGAGAACGAGAGCGTTCGCCAGCAGTACCAGAAGGATATCCGCAATCGCCTGTACGATGCGTGGGGGGCGGCGCGGCGACGGCCTGAAGGCCGAGGGAGTTCGTATAAACTTGGCGCGGGGAAGCCGGGAGGTGGCAAGCCGCGGTTCAATGGATCGCGGGGTGGGCCGCCGTTCGGGCCGCCGGTGCACCAATCAGCCAGCGACAGTTTAAGGCAAAGCCGGCTCGGGACCAGTCAGGCGCTTGGCGCGCCGCAGCGCGAGGCGGTTTTGATGCTGGCGCTGCTGACGCACCCCTGGCTGATCGAGCAGCGCTGCGAGGAGATCGCCAGCCTTGAATTGACGTACAAGCCCTATGCGGCGCTGAAGGCAACCCTGCTCGAAATTGTCACGTCCGCCATGAATTCAGATGTGCCGGCTCTTGACGCGGCCGGCTTGCGCACCCAACTCCAATCAGTCGGGCTGGATGGCGTTGCCGATCAAGTTGCGCGGATCGTGACGCATTTTGGTGATAAATTCGCCAGTGCAGCGGCCGAGCCGCAAACAGTGACCGTCGGCTTCGATCACGCCTTGTCGCTGCATCGGCGCCACGTCGGGTTGGGGCGTGCGCTCGAGCAGGCCCAGCGGGCGTGGGAGTCTGACCAGTCCGAGGAGAACGCCGCACGCATCGCCGAGCTGAAAGGCTTGCAAAGTCAGAGGATCGAGTTCGAACAGGGGTGAGCAACCTAGAGCTGCATCCTGGTTCGATGATTGAGCGCCGGCATAGATCTCGCATTCGACTGCCGATGGCGATGATGGGTCCTGCCGGGTGTCAGCCGGACAGCGTGACGATTTGTGTTGTATTGCAACGCGATTCTGTTGCATGGATCGCGGATGGATCAAAAATCCGGCGCCGCTGGGTGCCGCACCTCGTCCTCATGAGGCCGGGGTGGCTTTCGCTGTATGGTGGCCGGAGTCATATTGACCGGGCGCCGTTGGTGAGGCGCGGAGTGGTAAGCGAAGTGTCGAGGTGTGCCGGAGTGCGGACGTCCGCAACGGCACCGTCCCAGTCGCCGTCGGTATGCGCCGACCGGCCCGCATATGGAGCACGCACTGGCATGGCAAAAGCGGCGGCGAAAACTGCGTCCAAGCTCAATCCCAAGGAAGACGAGCAGGCCGGCAAGGACGCCGATACGCCCGAGAAGGACAGTCCTATTCTCGATCTGTCGGACGCGGCGGTCAAAAAGCTGATCAAGGCGGCCAAGGTTCGCGGCTATGTGACGTTCGACGCGCTCAATGCCGTGCTGCCGCAGGAGAGCAACACCTCCGAGCAGATCGAAGACGTGCTGGCGATGCTCTCGGACATGGGCATCACAGTCGTCGACAACGAAGAAGCCGAGGAAGCTGCTACGTCGGTCGACGCGGAAGCAACGGAAGACGAGGATGATCGCTCGCCGACCGCGCCGAACCTGCCGGTCAAGACCGAGGCGCGCGCCGAGCCAACCGACCGCACCGACGATCCCGTACGCATGTATCTGCGCGACATGGGGTCGGTGGAACTGCTGTCGCGCGAAGGCGAAATCGCCATTGCCAAGCGCATCGAGGCCGGTCGCGAGGCGATGATCGCCGGGTTGTGCGAGAGCCCGTTGACATTCCAGGCGATCATCATCTGGCGGGACGAGCTGAACGAAGCCAAGATCCTGCTGCGCGACATCATCGACCTTGAAGCCACCTATGAAGGGCCCGAGGCGAAGAACGCGCCGATCCAGGTGCATGAGCCGATCCCGCCCGGCGGGCAGCCGCGCCAGTTCGGCCAACCGTCGCAGCCCAAGCCCTCCGCGCCGCCCGAGCTTGGCCCGGATGGCGAACCGCTGCCGGTCAGCGACAGCGATGACGAGGACGATTTCGAAAACGCGATGTCGCTTGCGGCGATGGAAGCCGAGTTGAAGCCGAAGGTTCTCGAGACTTTCGAGAACATCGCGAACGCATACAAAAAACTGCGCAAGATGCAGGATAAGCGCGTCGAAATGCAGGTAGCCAGCGAGCAGGTCTCGCGGGCCGCTCAGAAGGGCTACGAGAAGCTCCGTGACGAGATCGTCGTCGACGTGAAGTCGCTGTCGCTCAACAATGCGCGTATCGAAAGCCTGGTCGAGCAGCTGTATGCGATCAACAAGCGCCTCGTGCAGCTTGAAGGCCGCCTGATGCGCACTGCCGACAGCTATGGCGTCGCACGGTCCGACTTCATCGACGAATATTTCGGCAACGAGCTCGACCAGACCTGGGTCGACCGCATGGACAAGAGCGGCCGCAAGGGCTGGGCTGCATTCATCAAGCAGGAGCGCGGCGAGGTTGATCGCATCCGCTCCGAGATCCATACGCTGGCGACCGAAACGGGTCTCGAAATTCCCGAGTTCCGGCGCATCGTCAAGCATGTGCAGAAAGGCGAGCGCGAGGCCCGTCAGGCCAAGAAGGAGATGGTGGAAGCCAACCTCCGGCTCGTCATCTCGATCGCCAAAAAGTATACCAACCGCGGCCTGCAGTTCCTCGATCTGATCCAGGAAGGCAACATCGGCCTCATGAAGGCGGTCGACAAGTTCGAGTATCGCCGCGGCTACAAGTTCTCGACGTACGCGACGTGGTGGATCCGACAGGCGATCACGCGCTCGATCGCCGATCAGGCGCGCACCATCCG
>JANYHP010000231.1 GCA_025359005.1 Hyphomicrobiaceae bacterium
GATGAAGCTGCGCGCTGCAGCGTTCAAGGATCTCAACGTGCGCTTTCCCGGTCGGTTGGCGGTGCGCGTTTCGATCGACCAATACGAGAGAGCGCGCCACGAAGCGGTACGCGGCAAGCGCACGTGGACGCCGGCGATCGAGGGCATCAGCTGGCTGGCGGCGAATGGCTTCGATCTTTCGCTGGCGGGGCGCAAGCTGTGGGACGAGACGGAGGACGCCTTGCGCGCGGGTTATGGCCGCTTGCTCGGCACGATGGACATCGCGCTAGATGCGGGCGATCCGCGGCGGCTGGTTCTGTTTCCGGAGATGGTGGCGGATGCCGATGTGCCGGAGATTTCCGAGGGCTGTTGGAGTATTCTGCACAAGACCCCGGACGATGTGATGTGTGCGTCGTCAAGGATGATCGTCAAGCGGCGAGGGGCAGCAGCGCCGACGGTGATCGCGTGCACGCTGCTCCCCTATGCAGACGGATTCGAGTTGGGTGCGACGTTGGCCGAGGCGGCCGGACCGGTCAGTCTCAATCATCGCCACTGCGCCAAGTTCTGCGTGCTTGGCGGAGCCTCGTGCAGCCCGGCTAAATAGGGGCGATGGGTGGCTACACATGAAAAGCGCTGCGCTTGCGCGGTTATCGGTCATCGTGCCGGTGCTGGATGCGGCGGCGAGTTTGGCGGCGACGTTGGCGAGCGTTGCGGGCGTGGCAGACATGATCGTGGTCGACGGCGGCTCGACGGACGACAGCGTCGCTATTGCCGAGGGCACGGGTGCGCGCGTCGTGCGTGCCGCGCGCGGGCGGGGGGGGCAGATGGCGGCGGGGGCGGCTGCGGCGCAGGGTGACTGGTTGTTGTTTTTGCATGCAGACACTGTGCTGGAGCGCGACTGGGAAACGGACGCGGCGGCGTTCATGGCGGAAGCGAACGATGTGCGCCGGGCGGCAGCCTTTCGCTTTGCGCTCGACGATGCAACGCCTCAAGCGCGCCGGCTCGAACGGTTGGTGGCGGCGCGGTGCCGGTGGCTGGCATTGCCCTATGGCGATCAGGGCTTGCTGATCGCTCGCGCGTTCTACGACGAACTCGGCGGGTTCAAAGCCATGCCGCTGATGGAGGACGTGGACATCGTGCAGCGGATCGGCCGGCGCCGGCTGGTGATGTTGAAAGCGGCCGCCGTGACCTCGGCTGAGCGCTGGCATCGCGACGGTTGGTTGCGGCGGAGCGCGCGCAACCTGATGTGCCTGTCGCTCTACAGCCTCGGTGTTGCGCCGGAACGTATCGAGCGGATCTACCGGCCGCGGAGGTCTGGCCGATGAGTTTGCCGCGCCATCTGGTGATCTTCACGCGTTTTCCCATGGCGGGTGCTGGAAAAAAACGATTGGCCGCGGGAATCGGCGCGGTGCACGCGTTGCGGTTCCAACGCGCGCGACTGGCAGTGCTGTTGGCGCGCCATAGTCGAGATCCACGCTGGCGGACGTGGCTGGCGATCACGCCGGGGGGGCCGTGGCCAAGGGGGGTGCGGTGCATCGGGCAGGGGCGCGGCGACCTTGGGCAACGCATGGGCCGTGTTTTTGCCACGCTGCCGCCGGGGGCGGCGCTGATCATCGGCGCAGATATTCCGGGCATTACCTCGACCATGATCGACGACGCCTTTCGCAAGCTGGGCAACCATGACGCCGTGTTCGGACCCGCGACTGACGGCGGCTACTGGCTGATCGGGATGCGCCGCCGACCGCGAATGTTGCAGCCATTTGCGCGCGTCCGCTGGTCGACGCCGCACGCGCTCTCCGACACACGCGCCAATCTACGGGGTGCGACGATCGCTGAAATCGATCGGCTCACTGATGTGGACGACGCCGATAGCTTCAAGCGCGACGACACCTGGGCGCGGCTCTGTCGGAAGCCACCCAGGCGCGGTAGGCCATGACGGCGCATGAACTCAACCGACAAGCACTACAACGGCAGACGAGGACACTATGACCCAATCCGTGCTCGGCATTCTCGGCGGCAGCGGGCTCTATGATCTGCCGGGGTTGAGTAACCCAATGTGGACGCGCGTCGCCTCGCCTTGGGGTACACCATCCGACGAGATCCTGTTTGCCGAGCTAGACGGATTGCCGGTGCGCTTTCTGCCGCGTCATGGACGCGGGCATCGCCTGTCACCGACGGGCATCAATTATCGCGCCAACATCGATGCCCTCAAACGCACGGGCGTGACGGATCTCGTCTCGGTGTCGGCATGCGGATCGCTTAAAGAGGAGCACGCGCCCGGCGACTTCGTGCTTGTCGACCAGTTCATCGACCGCACATTTGCACGCGAGAAATCGTTCTTTGGGGACGGGCTGGTGGCGCACGTGTCACTGGCCGATCCGGTGAGCCCGCTGCTGGCGGATGCCCTTGCAGCGGCGGCCAAAGCGGAGGGGATCGCAATCGCGCGCGGCGGCACATACCTGGTGATGGAGGGGCCGCAGTTCTCGACACGGGCGGAATCAAATCTCTATCGCAGCTGGGGCGCGAGCGTGATCGGCATGACCAACATGCCGGAAGCCAAACTCGCCCGCGAAGCCGAGATCTGCTACGCGACCGTGGCGATGGTCACCGACTACGACTGCTGGCACGACGACCACCGCGAGGTCGATGTGGCGGCGATCATCAAGGTACTGGGCGAGAACGCGCACAAGGCGCAGCGGCTGATCGGCGCGCTTGCGCGCGACTTCCCGCGCATCCATCCGAAATGTCCCTACGGCTCCGATACGGCGCTCGACGTGGCGATCATCACCCCCCCCGACGCGCGTGACCCGATGCTGACAGCCAAGCTGGATGCGGTTGCGGGCCGTGTGCTGGGGCGGGGGTAATGCCAACAGCGTGCCTATCAAGCCGCCGTCCTTTATGGCGGGTGAAGCGTGACGCGACCCAACACCACACATTAAAGTCTTGGTTGTTGGGTCGCGCGAAGGCTTGACCAACCGACATCGTGACGCGCGCATTGGTTGGCAGCGCCCCGCAAACCTGCTTGAACGAGGCAGCATTTTTTTCGCGGCGCACGACCAGGAGACATCCCATGCCGAAAACAGTTCTCACGTCTAAATCCGGTAAGGCCATCGGGCCGTACTCGCTCGGCATCGGTGCCGGCGAATATGTGTTCCTGTCGGGCCAGATCCCGCTCGACGGGGCGACGGGCAAGCTCGTCGAGGGCGGCATCGAAGCGCAGACGGAGCAGGTGTTCGCCAACATCAAGGCGCTGCTGGACAATGCCGGCGTGACCATGGCGCAGGTGGCCAAAGCAACCGTGTTCATGACCGACCTCAAGGAATTCGCGGCCATGAACGCGATCTACGAAAAGCACGTGCCGGCGCCCTATCCTGCGCGCTCGACGATCCAGGTGGCCGGCCTGCCCATGGGCGCCAAGGTCGAGATCGAGATGATCGCCTGGCGGGGCTGAGCGGGCCGCCTCATTGATTGGCACAGGTCTGGTTGACAGCGCGCCGTCTGATCCGGCATGGCGGGACACGCACTTGCCGAGGATTGATCCATGACCGCTTCCCGTCCGCCTGCCAAATTCTACGCCCCGTTGGCGATCGGGGCGCCGACGCCCTATCGCGAGGTGCCGGTGCGGCTCGAACGGATGATCCATTTTGTGCCGCCGCAGAACGATAAACTGCGCGGACGCGTCGCTGAGATGTGCAAGCAGGTCGACGTAATCCTGGGCAACCTGGAAGATGCCATTCCGGCAGACCAGAAAGAAGCCGCGCGGGCCGGGTTCGTCAAAATGGCGCGCGAGAACGACTTCGGTTCGACGGGACTGTGGAGCCGCATCAACTGCCTGAACTCGCCGTGGGGGCTCGACGATATCCTCACCATCGTCCCGGCGGCGGGCACCAAGCTCGACGTGGTGATGCTGCCCAAAGTCGAAGGGCCGTGGGACATCCACTATCTCGACCAACTGCTGGCACAGTTGGAAGCCAAGCACGGCATCACCAAGCCGATCCTCATTCACGCCATTCTGGAAACCGCCGAGGGCGTCAAGAACGTCGATGCGATCGCAGCCGCCTCCCCGCGCATGCATGGCATGAGCCTCGGCCCGGCGGACCTCGCCGCGTCGCGCGGAATGAAGACGACGCGGGTCGGCGGCGGGCATCCGAGCTACGGCGTTCTGGCGGATGCGAAGGGCGACACGCCGCGGACGCTGTTCCAACAGGACCTGTGGCATTATACGGTCGCCAAGATGGTGGACGCCTGCCAGGCCTACGGGATCAAGGCCTTCTATGGTCCGTTCGGAGACTTCTCCGATCCGGCAGCGTGCGAGGCGCAATTCCGCAACGCGTTCCTGATGGGTTGCGTCGGCGCTTGGTCGCTGCACCCGACGCAGGTAGAGATCGCCAAGGCGGTGTTCAGTCCGGATGCCGTCGAAGTGGCGTTCGCCAAGCGCATTCTGGCTGCCATGCCCGATGGCACCGGCGCGGTGATGATCGACGGCAAGATGCAGGACGACGCCACCTGGAAACAGGCCAAGGTGATCGTCGATCTCGCCAAACTGGTGGCGACGAAAGATCCGGCGCGCGCGGCGACGTACGGGTTCTGAGGTCGGCAGATACCGACATGAGAGCTC